>JAZQNT010000312.1:0-4078 GCA_045627505.1 Nocardioides sp. | reverse complement strand
GTCGTGCGCGGCCTGCCTGTCCTGCATGACCGCCGGCGAACGCGCCTGCCCCAACTACGACGGCGCTGCCCACGCCCGCACCGTGCTCGACGAGGCCGACCTGGTCGTCTTCGCCACCCCGGTGCACTCGTTCCACGTGAGCGCCACGATGAAGCGCTTCGTCGACCACTTCGCCTACCTGATCCACCGCCCCGCGCACGTCGGCAAGCCCGCCGTCCTGGTCTCCACCGCTGCGGGTGCCGGGCACGACCAAGCCCTGGGCTACCTGAAGTCCGCCACCCGCCGCTGGGGCTTCCACACCGTCGGGCAGTTGGGCGTCAACGGCCCGGGGCTGAAGAAGCCGCCCTACCGCGCCAAGGTGGAGACCGCCCTCGACGAGCTCGCCGCCGACCTGGTCGACCAGGCACGCCACCCGGTCGAGCCGGCCCCGAGCGTGGCCGACCTCATCGGCTTCCGGGTGGCCCGCCTGCTCGTGGAGGGCGGACGCGAGGAGGGGCCGGTGGACGCGGCGTACTGGGACGAGCGCGGATGGTTCGACGCCGACTGGTTCACCGACCGCAAGGTGCCGTGGTTCGCCAACCGGATCGCGACCACCGTGGAGAAGAAGATCCGCAAGGGAATCGCGGAGGGTTCGGCCAACCCGTACCGCGGCTGAGCGACGCCGGGCAGACGCCCCACCGGCCACTCCAGCCACTTGCACGTTCTCCCCACCCGGGCCCGGACACGGGGCTAGCATCGGGAACCCGGACCCTCCGGAAGGGTCCGACCACGGCCGGGAACCCGGTCGGCAGCAGCGACACCAGGAGTCCCCATGAGCGATCCCGCCACCGGAACCTTCCCGTCGGCCGCCCCCGCCGGCGACGCCTGGGTCACGTCCCTGTGGCAGGACATGTTCACCGCGGACACCACGTCCCTGCTGGACGGCGCGATCACCGTGACCCCGATCGAGCAGCCGGTGCTGTGGCGCTTCGTGCGTCAGCTCGCCCTGGAGTCTGACCTCCCCCAGCCCGACGTGCTGCGCGTGGTCGGCAACCCGCACGTCGCCACGCACGAGAACCCCTACACCCTCGACATCGGGGTCCCGATGCTGCTGGCCCTCGACCAGGCCGACCTCGCCGAGGTCGTCGTCCGGGTCATGACCGAGCGCGGCGACCGCGTGGACGATGCCCAGGACGAGGAACAGCGGCGCTCGCGCTTCGGACGGTTCGGGTCACGCCGCAGGAGCGACTCGCGCCCGACCCGTCCCTCGGGCACGAAGCAGCTGGAGAAGGCGATCAGCGACGCCACCCAGTGGTGGATCGAGGAGTTCGTCCACCCCGACCTGACCGACAACCTCGTTCCCCGTCCGGTGTACCTCGGCCTGGCCGAGCTGCTCGGCGAGCGCGGCATGGAGATCGCCGACGCCGCTGGCCTCGAACCCCGCCCCGAGATGCCGGACAACCCGACCGCCGGGGACCCCGCGCTCTTCCTGCTGATGGACCCCGACGCGATCTTCGAGAACGTCGCCGAGGCAGGCCTGCCCCCCGGCACCCGGGAGCTCGACTGGGAGGACGCGATGGCCCGCTGGGCCAACCGGCGCTCCCGTGCCTCCTCGATCATCCTGTTCCGCTGCGCCGAGCCCCAGGCACACTCCCTGTGGGCGGTGCTCGACCTGGTCGAGCAGGGCCAGCTGCGCAGCCGCGTGGCCCAGGCCCTGCGCTCCGACGCCGTCACGGTGGACGACTGCGTCTTCCTCCTCACCGGCGTCCTGACCGACGCGCTGGCCGACGTCGGCGCCGGCATGCTCACCTGCTCGTGGGGTGGCGTGATCGACCTGATCAGCGAGACCGAGGGCCCGCTCGACCTGAGCGGCGTGGCCCGTCAGGTGGTGCTCGACAACAGCGTCGTGCCCTTCCTGCGCGACATCCTCCGCGAGTACCAGGTGTCCCCCGACTGGACCCCGTCGGACGACGGCACCGGCGACGACCGGGCGCTGGCCGCCTTCCTGCAGGCCACCGGTCGACGCCAGGCACCCGGAACGGGTTTCCTGCACGGAGCGTGAGCCTCCTACACTTCGGGACATGACTGAGAACTCAAGCCCCGAGGTGACCACGACGACGTCCGCGCCGCGCGGCGTCGTCGTACCGGAGAAGCCGGCACTCGAGGGACTCGAGGCGAAGTGGGCGGAGCGCTGGAAGGCGGACGACACCTACGCGTTCGACCGCACCCAGCCCCGCGAGAACGTCTACTCGATCGACACCCCGCCGCCGACCGTCTCGGGTTCGCTGCACGTGGGGCACGTCTTCTCGTACACCCACACCGACCTCGTCGCGCGCTTCCAGCGCATGCGTGGCAAGTCCGTCTTCTACCCGATGGGCTGGGACGACAACGGTCTGCCGACCGAGCGTCGCGTGCAGAACTACTTCGGCGTGCGCTGCGACCCCTCGCTGCCCTACGACCCCGACTTCACCCCGCCGGCCAAGCCGGACGCGAAGAAGCAGATCCCGATCAGCCGACCGAACTTCGTGGAGCTGTGCGACCGGTTGGTGCACGAGGACGAGAAGGTCTTCGAGTCGCTGTGGCGCACCCTCGGCCTCTCGGTCGACTGGAACCAGCAGTACACGACCATCGGCAAGCGGGCCCAGACCGTGAGCCAGCGCGCCTTCCTGCGCAACTTCGCCCGCGGCGAGGCCTACCTGCAGGAGGCGCCCACCCTGTGGGACGTCACCTTCCAGACCGCCGTCGCCCAGGCCGAGCTGGAGGCCCGCGAGTACGCGGGTGCCTACCACCGCGTCACCTTCCACAAGCCCGACGGCGGCACCATCGAGATCGAGACCACCCGTCCCGAGCTCATCCCGTCGGTCGTGGCCCTGATCGCCCACCCCGAGGACGAGCGCTACCAGGGCCTCTTCGGCTCGGTGGTGACCTCGCCGGTCTTCGGCGTGGAGATCCCGGTCGTGGCGCACGCCGCGGCCGAGATGGACAAGGGTGCGGGCATCGCCATGTGCTGCACCTTCGGTGACCTCACCGACGTCACCTGGTGGCGTGAGCTGCAGCTTCCGGTCCGCACCGTGATCGGCCGCGACGGCCGCTTCCTGCGCGAGACCCCGGAGTGGCTCCAGGCCCCGACCGCGGCTCCGGCTGCAGCCGAGTTCTACGCCGAGCTCGCCGGCAAGACCGTCTTCTCCGCGCGCGAGGCGATGGTCGCCAAGCTCCGCGAGACCGGCGACCTCATCGGCGACCCGAAGCCGACCCAGCGGATGGCGAACTTCTACGAGAAGGGCGACAAGCCGCTCGAGATCGTCTCCACCCGCCAGTGGTACCTCACCAACGGTGGCCGCAACCCCGAGCTGCGCGAGAAGATGCTCGCCCGCGGCGCGGAGCTGACCTGGCTGCCCGACCACATGAAGCACCGCTACGACAACTGGGTCGGCGGCCTGAACGGCGACTGGCTGATCTCGCGCCAGCG
The DNA here is from genome assembly GCA_045627505.1 of Nocardioides sp. Classification (GTDB taxonomy): domain Bacteria; phylum Actinomycetota; class Actinomycetes; order Propionibacteriales; family Nocardioidaceae; genus Nocardioides. The sequence continues at coordinate 630 of JAZQNT010000312.1, read as the reverse complement.
CTTCTTCGGCATCCCGTTCCCCGTCTGGTACGCGTTGGACGCCGAGGGTGAGCCGGACTACACCGCCCCGATCGTCCCGACCGAGGACCAGCTGCCGATCGATCCGTCGACCGACGCGCCGGTGGGCTACTCCGAGGACCAGCGTGGCAAGCCGGGCGGCTTCATCGGCGACCCCGACGTCATGGACACCTGGGCCACGTCGTCGCTGACCCCGCACATCGCCGGTCACTGGGAGTCCGACAACGACCTGTTCAACCGGGTCTTCCCGATGGACCTGTGCACCCAGGGCCACGACATCATCCGCACCTGGCTCTTCTCCCGGGTCGTCCGCTCGCACTTCGAGAACGGCGTCACCCCGTGGAGCCACGCGATGCTCTCCGGCTGGATCCTCGACCCGGACCGTAAGAAGATGTCGAAGTCGAAGGGCAACGTGGTCGTCCCGACCGAGATCCTCGACAAGTTCGGTGCCGACGCCGTCCGCTGGCGCGCCTCCCTGGCCCGTCCGGGCCTGGACTCGCCGTTCGACGAGACCCAGATGAAGGTCGGCCGCCGTCTGGCGATGAAGGTGCTCAACGTCGGCAAGTTCGTCCTCAGCAACGTGGGCGCCATCGACCCGCGCCCGGCCTCGGT
>JAZQNT010000311.1:0-9527 GCA_045627505.1 Nocardioides sp. | reverse complement strand
GGCTCCTGGAACGTCAGGCGCGCTCAGGCGTTGCGCAGCATGTCGGCGACGAGGAACGCCATCTCGAGCGACTGCACGCGGCTCAGGCGCGGGTCGCAGACCGACTCGTAGCGGTTGGCCAGGCCAGCCTCGTCGATCAGCTCGCCACCACCGACGCACTCGGTGACGTCGTCACCAGTGAGCTCGACGTGCAGACCACCCGGCCAGGTGCCGACGGCGCGGTGGACGTCGAAGAAGCCCTGGACCTCCTCCATGACGTCCTCGAAGCGACGGGTCTTGTAGCCCGAGGATGCCTCGAAGGTGTTGCCGTGCATGGGGTCGCAGATCCAGTTGACCGCGATGCCCGAGGCGGTGACCTTCTCCAGGACCGGCTTGAGGCCGTCGCGGATCTTGCCCGCGCCGAAGCGCGTGATGAAGGTCAGGCGACCCGGGACGTTGTCCGGGTTGAGCTTCTCGGCCAGGGCCAGCGCGTCGTCCGCGGTGGCGTTCGGCCCCAGCTTCACGCCGAGCGGGTTCTGGATCTTGCTCAGCAGCTCGACGTGGGCGCCGTTGATCTGGCGGGTGCGCTCACCGATCCACAGCATGTGCGCCGAGACGTCGTACGGCAGGTCGGTGCGCGAGTCGATACGGGTCATCGCGTGCTCGTACTCGAGCAGCAGCGCCTCGTGGCTGGAGTAGAAGTCGACCTGGTGGAACTCGTGCGGGTCGGCTCCGATGGCCTGCATGAAGGTGAGCGCGCGCTCGATCTCGCTGGCCAGCTTCTCGTACGACTGACCGGCCACGGTGTCGCGGACGAAGTCGGTGTTCCAGGAGTGGACCTGACGCAGGTCGGCGTAGCCACCGGTGGTGAACGCGCGGACCAGGTTCAGGGTCGCGGCCGAGTTGTTGTAGGTGTCGAGCAGGCGCTGCGGGTCGTGCTGGCGCGCCTCGGCGGTGAAGTCGAATCCGTTGACCGAGTCACCGCGGTAGGCCGGCAGGGTCACGCCGTCGCGGGTCTCGGTGTCCGAGGAGCGCGGCTTGGCGTACTGGCCGGCCAGGCGACCGACCTTCACCACCGGAACGGAGGCGGCATAGGTGAGGACCACGGCCATCTGCAGGAGCACGCGCAGCTTGTTGCGCACGTTCTCGGCGGTGACGCCGGCGAAGGTCTCGGCGCAGTCACCGCCCTGCAGGAGGAACGCCTCGCCACGGGTCACCGCGGCCAGCTTGGCCGTGAGGTCGTCGCACTCACCGGCAAAGACCAGCGGCGGCGAGTTGCGCAGGCGGGCAACCGCACTCTCGACGGCAGCAGGGTCCGCGTAGGTGGGCTGCTGCACTCGTCCGAGGGCGTTCAGGTCTTCGAGGCTCGGAATGGTCACGCGCCCAGCCTACGTCCGGGCCGATGGCTTCCGCGACACGCACCCTCGGAGTGGGCTCCCGGCGTGGCGCCCGCGGTTCCGGGCGACGGGCGGAGCACGCTCCTGCTGCACCCGAACCGCGCGAGCACTAGCCTGAGCGCCCGGAACAGCGAAACGGGCCCAGCGAGCAGAAGGAGCAGCCATGGGAGTCCTGGCGATCGACGCCGGAACCACGGGAGTGACCGCCCTGGTCGTCTCCCCCGAGGGTCGGATCATCGCCCGCGGCTACCAGGAGTTCGCCCAGCACTTCCCCCGCCCGGGCTGGGTCGAGCACGCCCCCGAGGAGATCTGGCAGGCCTGTGTGGCCGCCACCCGCGAGGTGCTCAGCCAGGTCGACCCGTCCTCCTTGACCGCGCTGGGCATCACCAACCAGCGGGAGACCGTCGTGCTCTGGGACCGCGAGACGCTCGGCTCGCCCCGCCGGGCGATCGTGTGGCAGGACCGCCGGAGCGCGGACGTGTGCAGCCGGATGCGCGAGGAGGGCCACGAGGAGCGCGTCACGGCCCTCACCGGACTGCGCCTCGACCCGTACTTCTCGGCCACCAAGCTGGCCTGGCTGCGCGAGAACGAGCCGCACACCTGGGCCCTGGTCGAGTCCGGTCGCTACGCGATCGGCACGGTCGACTCCTACCTCGTGGCGCGGATGACCCGTGGCACCTGGCACGTCACCGACGTCTCCAACGCCTCGCGCACGCTGCTCTTCGACCTCGAGGCCGGAGACTGGTCGGACGAGCTGTGCGAGCTGTTCGGCGTCCCCCGGGACGCACTGCCCGACCTCGTGCCCAACTGGGGCGTGGTGGCCGAGACCGATCCCCGTTCGTTCTGCGGGCTCCGGGTGCCGATCGCCGGTCTCGCCGGCGACCAGCAGTCGGCGATGTTCGGCCAGACCTGCTTCGACGTCGGCGACACCAAGTGCACCTACGGCACCGGCTCCTTCATCCTGACCAACACCGGCACCGAGGTGCTGCGCTCGGAGTCGGGGCTGCTCTCCACCGCTGCCTGGCGTGCCCCCGACGGCACGACCACCTACGCGCTCGAGGGGTCGATCTTCGTCACCGGCTCCGCAGTGCAGTGGCTGCGCGACGGGTTGCAGATCATCGGGTCCGCCGCCGAGGCGGAGCCGATCGCCCGCACGGTTCCCGACAGCGACGGCGTCGTCTTCGTCCCGGCCCTCACCGGCATGGGCGCTCCGCACTGGGACCCGCACGCCCGAGGGCTGCTGATCGGGATGCACCGCGGCACGACCCGCGCCCACGTCGTCCGCGCCACCCTGGAGGCGACCGCCTACGAGGTCCGCGACGTGCTGGAGACGATGCCGCCGGTGGCCAGGCTCCGGGTCGACGGCGGTGCCGCGGCCAACGACCTGCTGTGCCAGTTGCAGGCCGACCAGCTGGGGGTACCGGTGGAGCGCCCGGGGGTCCTGGAGACGACCGCGCTGGGCGCCGCCTTCCTGGCCGGCCTGGGCACCGGGGTGTGGGGATCCGTCGACGACCTGCGCTCGACCTGGCAGCTGGAGCAGCGCTTCAGCCCGGGCGACGACCGCAGTGCAGCAGACGTCGGCCACGCCCGCTGGCGCGAAGCCGTGGAGCGCGCGAAGAACTGGGCCTGAGCGAGCCCCACCGGTTGTGGTCGTGAACCCGCCGGTTGCACGACCACACCCGGTGGGGCTCGACGGAAGGGACGCCGGCTCAGTCCACCTCGGCTCAGTCCACCTCGTCGAGGCCGCGCTCGATGGCCCAGCGGGTCAGCTCCACGCGGTTGTGCATCTGCAGCTTGCGCAGCGTGTTCTGCACGTGGTTCTGGACCGTGCGGTGGGAGATGAAGAGCCGCTCGGCAATCTGCTTGTACCCCAGCCCCTTGGCCACCATCCGGAGCACCTCGGTCTCCCGCTCGGTGAGTTCGGAGGCGTCGTCCGGACCGGAGTCGGGCAGCGCCATGCGACGGAACTCTCCCAGCACCAGTCCCGCGAGACCCGGGGTGAAGACCGTGTCCCCGGCCGCCACTGCCTTCACGGCCGCGACCAGCTCCCTGCTGGAGGCGGACTTCACCAGGTAGCCGGTGGCGCCAGCCTTGACCGCGTCGAGCACGTCGGTGTGCTCACCGGAGGCGGAGAGGATCAGCACCCTGGCCGACGGGTCGTGCCCCAGCACGTGGCGCGTCACCTCAACGCCGTTGGGCTCGGGGATCTGCAGGTCGAGCACCACCACCCTGGGACGGGCAGCGGGAAACCGGGCCACCGCCTCGGCTCCGGTGGAGGCGACGGCCACGACCTCGAACCCGGCCCGCGCCAGGTCGCGCTCCACGGCGTCGCGCCACATCGGGTGGTCGTCCACCACCATCACCGTCACCGGAGTGTCCGGGGTCGCCGCGGGGGCCGAGGTCTGTGCGCTCACCGGGCGAGGTTAGCCGCGCTCGGCCTCGATCGCCTCGAGAGTCCGGCGATAGCGCCCTCGACGGTGCACCAACGGGTCCACCTCGTCGACCACGTGGACCTCGTCGAGGATGCAGGTCACCTCCACGGACCAGCCCAGCTCGCGCTCCCCCTCCAGGCTCACCGCAGCTCGGGACACGTCCTGCACCAGGCGCGGGCCGTGGTCGGTGTCCACGAACTCGGCGGCTCGGAAGACACCGCCGGGAGCCGGGGACCTCCCGGCGAAGACCTCGGCGAGCTCCCGGTGCTCCCAGGAGAGCAGCTGCACGACCGCGCGCCCGGAGCGACGCAGCTCGGTGAGGAAGTCGGAGAGCGGATCGACGAGGGCCACCACTCGACCGGGTTCCCCCTGCACGACCATCAGCGACGACACCGTGAGCCCGGCCCCTTGGCCGATGGTGCCGGACGTCCAGAGCGTGACCACGCCACCCAGGCGGCCCCTCAACTGCCGCACGGCGTCACGTCTGGGGTCCTGGTCGGCGAACGGGTGCTCACTGTGGATGGTCACCCCAGCACCGTACGTGCCCCGGCACCCGCTCCACGACGGCGAGGTCGAGGAGTGGATCCCACCGCTGGCCCACCGCCCTCCCGCCGGCGTCCCGCCGGCGTCCCGCAGCCCATCCGACCACCCTCAGCGGGGCAGCTCGAACTCCCACTCCGTGCCCCACCTGCCGGAGGTGAGGGTGGCGGTCCCGCCGATCTCCGCCACCCGGTCGCGGATGGAGGAGCGGACTCCCAGACGCCCCTGCTGCTCAGCCTCCTCGAGCCGTCCCTCCGCGATCCCCGGTCCCTCGTCGCGGACCGAGACCACGACCCGGTCCCCGACGTCCTCCACCAGCACCCAGGCGGGCGCGTCCAGCCCCACGTGCATGCGCACGTTGTCCAGGCACGCCTTGACCGCCGCCACCAGTTCGTCCGCCCGGTGCGCCGGGACGAGGACGCTCTCCCCCGGCGTGACCACCGTGACGAGGGGCGAGGCCAGGCACTCGAGCTGCCCGGTCAGGTCACGCAGGCCCGAGGAGTCGTGGACCGCCGACACCGTCCCGGCCCGACCGATGGGGTGCAGCGACGGAGCGCGCAGCGGGGTGAACGTCCCGGAATCGACGGTGACGGTGTCCTGGGCACGGATCAGGGATCGCAGCACGTCCTCCTGCTCCCCCGCCAGGCGTCCGAGATCGGAGAAGTCCGAGAACTCGGCTGAGCGGGCGCCCAACTCGGCACCGCGCCGCTGGACCAGCGCGAGCACCTGCAGGACGCCGTCGTGCACCGCCCGGGCCAGTCGGGTCCGCTCCTGCGCCACGGCCGCAAGCCGCTCGGCCTCGCTGCGCTCCTCGGCCATCTGCACCAGCGAGCCGCACATGTACCCCAGCACTGCGCCCCCGACGACCAGCAGGAAGACGTTGCCGTAGTTGCCCTGGGTGATCTCGGTCCGGATGGCAACGTCGACCCCGGCGAGCAGCGCGCCTGCCACCAGCCCTCCTCGCCAGTGCCAGTGCACGGCCCACACGAGCAGCGGACCCATCACCCAGAAACCCGGGATGGTGGCGCTGAGGTCCTCCCCCTTGATCACGGGCGAGACAGCCATGGCGACGACCGCCACCGCGAGGTCCAGGACGAACAGCCCCGGACGACGACGCGCCGGGGAGCGGTACAGGACGAGGACGAGCACGGTCCAGGCCACCAGGGCGACGACGGTGAGGACGCCCGCCCACTCGTGCCGGAACGCGCTCCAGCCCCAGACGGCCATGCCGATCATGTTGAGGGTGACCACCACCCTCAGCACGGCGAGGGCAGCGTGCAGCCGGTCCTCCACCGCGACCCGCGCCGCGCTGGATCCCCCGGTTCCGCCTGCTCCCCCAGCAGCGGTCAGGACTGACGTCCCTCCGTGTCCGGGACGGGGACCGGTCGCGCGTCGCTGGCCTGGCGGGCGGCAGCCCGCTCGGCCTTGCTCAGCTCCTTGGCCTTCGAGGCGTACAGGTCGACGTACTCTTGACCGGAGAGTCGCATGACCTCGTACATGATCTCGTCGGTGACCGAGCGCAGGATGTAGCGGTCGTTCTCCATCCCCGCGTAGCGGGAGAAGTCCAGCGGCTGGCCGAAGCGCACGTGCGGACGGGTGAAGGAGCCGAAGGTCTTCCCGGGCGGGGCCACGACGTCGGTGCCGACCACGGCCACCGGGATCACCGGGACACCGGTGGTGAGCGCCAGCCGGGCGACGCCGGTCTTGCCCCGGTACAGCTTGCCGTCGTGCGAGCGCGTGCCCTCGGGAAAGATCCCGAAGAGCTCACCCTTGGCGAGGATCTCGGAGGCAGACTTCATCGCACCGGCCGCGGCGCTACCGCTGGCGCGGTCGATCGGCACCTGACCGACGCCGGAGAAGAACATCTTCTGGAAGAAGCCCTTCACGCCGGGCGTGGTGAAGTACTCGGCCTTGGCCACGAACGTCACCCGGCGCTTGAGCACCAGCGGCATGAACAGCCAGTCGGTGTACGACAGGTGGTTGCACGCCAAGATGGCCGGCCCCTCGGCAGGGACGTTCTCGACTCCCTGAGTCTGCGGACGGAAGATGATCCGGAGGAAGGGCCCGAGGCCGATCCACTTGAGGAACCAGTACAGCACGGGGGTGAGCCTAGCCCCCTCCGGACCTCACGGGGACGCATGCCACCCGGGCAAGACGGTCGGGGCGACCTCCGACACAGCACGACCCACGAAACGACCCACGGCCAGCCGCCGCCACGCATCCCTGAGTTCGGTGCCAAATGCCGTGCCCAGTGCCGTGTCCTGTGCCGTGCATGCCGTGGCCAGTGCCGGGGCCAGCGCCCGGTCGTCAAGACGAACAGCTCGCCGGTCAGGGCAGCCGTCAGCTCAGCCGTCAGGTCAGCCGTCAGGTCAGGTGGTCACCTCAGACCGTTCACCCGCAGGGGCAGACAGAACCGCCCCGGAGTCGCAAGAATGCCGTCATGTCGAGTCCTTCCGTCACGCCCTTCACCGCCCCGTTCTCCGCCCCGTTCTCCGCGGCCGGTCGCCCCGAACTCACCTCGGGTCGGCGCGTGGGCGTCCTGGTGGTCCACGGCTTCACCGGCGCACCGGACTCGGTGCTCGCGTGGGCCACGGACCTCGCCGACCGCGGCTACGCGGTCGAGGCGCCCCTCCTGCCCGGGCACGGGACCACCTGGCAGGACCTGAACCGGACCACGTGGGAGGACTGGTACGCCGAGGTCACCCGCGCGCACGCGGTGCTCGCCGCCGAGAACGACGTGGTGGTGGCGGCCGGGCTGTCCATGGGGGGCGCCCTCGTGCTGCAGCTCGCCGCCGACCAGGGCGACCGGCTCGCCGGGGTCGCGGTCGTCAACCCAGCGGTCAGCACGCGCCGCAAGGACGTGCTCGCGCTCCCCTTGATCAAGCACGTGCTCGGCTCGTTCCCGGGGATCCGCAGCGACGTCGCCAAGGAGGGCGTGGAGGAGATCGGCTACGACCGCACCCCGCTCCGGGCGGCCCACTCGATGATGCGGCACTGGAAGGTGCTGCGCCAGGACCTGGTACGCGTGACGGCGCCGATCCTCTTCTTCAAGTCCGACGTCGATCACGTCGTCGACTCGAGCAGCATCGAGGTGATCCGGCGACAGGTCTCCGGTGAGTTCACGCTCGTCCCGTTGCACCGCAGCTTCCACGTGGCGACGCTCGACCACGACGCACCTGAGATCCTCTCGCGAACCGCCTCGTTCGTCGCAGAGGTCGCAGGGCTGACGAACGCCGACGACGGCGCTCCTTCGCGCCGGGCGGCCGGGGACGATGTCGCCGGCGACGGTCAGCCCTCGTCCACCCAGTGACTGCCCCACTGAACGGCCGTTGACTGCCCTCAGTTGGCTGCCCCCATGTGGGCGGGCGGAGTAGTCTCGCCAGAGTGAGCACCCGTGACGAGGACGACGCCTGGCGGGCCATCGTGGAGAACTTCGGCGACCGCGCCCTGCTGGACGACGCCCGCGAGGAACCGGAGGGCGAACCGCCGCTCCGGCCGTCGGCGCCGCCGTTCCGGGCGCCCACCGAGCGGAACGACGACCGGACCCCGCCCGGGGCCGCACGCGACTCCGATTCCGGCCAGCGCGCCAGTGGCTTCGTGCCGTTCGGCCCGCAGCCCACCCCTCGCGAACCGGACCGGCAGGAGTTCGTCCCGGAGGACGTCCTTCCCGACGATGCGGACACCTTCGTGCCGCCGGACGTGCCGCTGCCGCGGATGAGAATGAGCCAGGTGATTGCTTGGATCGCTGCCCTCGGAGCCCCGGTGGTCTTCGTCGTCGCAGCCCTCACCGGCCTGCGCCTGGGCGGGCTGCTCTCGGCCGTGGTCGCGCTCTGCTTCATCGGGGGGTTCGCCTGGCTGGTGACCACCATGCCCAAGGAACCGCCGGGCCCGTGGGACGACGGCGCTCGGGTCTGAGCACCTCCCCGCTCACGTCCCAGCGCCCAGGCGCACCCACGCTCAGGTCCCCGCGGCCGGGTCAGTGCGGCCGGGTCAGTGCGGCCGGGGCAGTGCGGTCAGTCCGGGGCGCCCACGCCATGGGGGCCCTGCTGCGGCCGCACCAGCAGCGAGCGCGCCAGCACCGCTGCCCCCACCAGGCCTGCCGCCCGGCCGGTCTCCGCACGCACCACCGGCGGCACCGTCCGGTGAGCGGCCCCCACCAGCACGCTCGCCAGTTCGCGGCGCGCCGGCTCGAGCAGGAGCTCACCCGCGTCCGAGACGCCACCGCCCACCACGACGAGCTCGGGGTCCACGGCCGCCACGAGGTTGGCCAACCCACGGCCCAGCCACTGCCCCACCACCGTGAAGGCCGCCAGGGCGAGCTCGTCCCCCTGCTCCGCGGCTGCCGTCACCGCCGGCCCGGTGAGCGCCGACGGGTCACCGGAACAGTGTTCGCCCAGCCTCGAGGGAACACTCCCCCAGCGCCGACGGACCTCGCGCAGCAGGGCGCGGCCCGAGCAGTACTGCTCCCAGCAACCCCGGCCGCCGCACTCGCACGGGCGCCCGTCCCAGTCCACGGTCATGTGCCCGTACTCCCCGGCCATGCCCCCTGCGCCTCGAACCACCTGTCCATGAGCCACCAACCCGCCACCGATCCCGGTGCCCAGCGTCACCAGCACCACGGAGTCCCGATCGCGTGCCGCTCCGTGGGTTGCTTCCGCCACCACGGCGCAGGTGGCGTCGTTCTCCAGCGAGACCGGCACGCCCCAGCGATGCGCCAGGCGGGCTCGCACCGGGTCCCCCCGCCACGGCAGGTGTGGGGCGAACGCCACGGTCTCCCCCGCGGCGTCCACGAATCCCGCGGCAGACAGACCGACCGCCTGGACGCGGCGTCCCTCGGCGGCCACCTCGACCGCCTGGGTCAGGCACTGTTCCAGCAGCTCCACCTCCACCGATCGCCCCGGCATCGGCACCTGCACGGTCGGTTCGTGCGTCCCGTCCTCGGCCACCGCAGCCGCCAGCACCTTGGTGCCCCCGACGTCGACCCCGACCACAACAGGCCCGGTCCTGCTCGCGGTTGGACCGACGTGCACGCTCACTCGTCGAGCTCGATCCGCTGGACGCCACTGGCGTTCCGTCGTCCCTCCCTTTCCGTGCCCGCCGCCGCGGTCGGGTCGACGTCACCGTCTGCCGAGTCGCTCTGATCCGGACTGCTCTGGTCCGGACTGCCGTGCGAGCAGGG
>JAZQNT010000310.1:0-1768 GCA_045627505.1 Nocardioides sp. | reverse complement strand
AAGACCGCTTGGCCTCCGACTTGGGTGAAGAACCAGCGGTCGGCCCAGCCGGTGCGCTGATTGGCAAGCGCCGCCAGCACATCGTTGCTGCGTCCGGCCAGCACCTCCGCATCGCGCTCGACGCCGTGGCCCGATCGCCGGGCCGAAGCCGGCAGCGCGACGTGGCGGGCCCCTGCCTCCACCGCGATCCGCAACACGGTGGACTGGAAATCATATTCGCGCGGCAAGGCGGCCACTTCGGCACCGGAGTCTGCGCCGGAGTCTGCGTTCACCCCGGGCTCACTTCACCCCGGCCTTGGTGCAGGCGTCCTTGTAGTCGCTCGTGCAGATGTCGGACACGCTGTGGAAGTCGTCGGCCACCACCGTGTCCATGACGTTGTCCTGGGTCACCACGATCGGGTCGAAGATGAACGAGGGAACACCCTCGAAGTCGGTGGTCTCGCCGACGTCGTCGCCGTTGACCAGGTTGACGGCCACCTCGGCCGCCTTCTCGGCCTCGACGCGGATCGGCTTGTAGATCGTCATCGCCTGCTGCCCGGCGACGATGCGTTGGATCGCCGCGAGCTCGGCGTCCTGCCCGGTGATCGGGGGGAGTGCGTTCGCGGCGACGCCGGCGCCGGTCATGGCGGCCACGACTCCGCCGGCCTGGCCGTCGTTGGCGGCGTAGACGCCGTCGACCTCGCTGGCCTCGGTCTTGCCCAGCTGGTCACTGGTCCACTGCTGGGCGTTCTCCGGGCTCCAGTCGGGGTTGTCGTACTCGGCCAGGACGGTGATGTTGCTGTCGTCGAGCACGCTGTGGGCACCGGCCTTGAACTGGGCGGCGTTGGGGTCGCTGGGTGCGCCGTTGAGCATCAGGATGTTGCCGGTGTCCTTCATCGCCTCGACCAGGGCCTCGCCCTGCATCCTGCCGACGGTCTCGTTGTCGAAGGACATGTAGTAGTCGGCCTCGGGAATGAACCGGTCGTAGGCCACCACGGTGGCGCCCGCGTCCTGCGCGGACTGAACCATCGAGCCGGCGCCAGCGCCGTCGACCGGATCGAGCACGATCACGCGCGCGTCCTGGGACAGCGCCGACTCGACCTGCTGTTGCTGCTTGGCGGCGTCCTGGTCGGCGTTGAAGTACTTGACCGTGCAGTCCGAGCACAGCTCGGCCACCTTCGCCTCGAACATCGGGCGGTCGAATGCCTCGTACCGCGTCGTCTTGGACTCGGGCAGGAGCAGGGCGATGACCTTGCCGTCCGCCGAGCCGCCGTCACCGTCGTCGTCCGAGCCGCACCCTGCGAGTGCCGCCGTCGCAGCGAGGGCTGCCGCAGTGAGGAGGACGACTCGTCGCCCTGCCCAGTTCAGCCCTGCCCAGTTCAGCCCTGCCCAGTTCAGCCCTGCTGCGTTCAACCTTGTTCCGTCCAACCACCGCTTCCGCCCGAGAGCACCCATGACGCCTCCGCCGTCCGTGGGCCGGCAGGACAGCCGGCCGACACTGCCTCGAGTGTTCTGCGTCACACTCACGGGGTCAAGGCCGAGGTGTATATCGTCGCCGGGAGCGCGGGCCCAAGGCGAGTCACTGGGCAGGTCGCTGGGCGAGTCACTGGGCAATCGACTGGGCAAGCGACTGGGCATGGCCCCCTGTCGGGGGCCATGCCCAGGTGTCGGCCGAGCCTCGGCCGAGCGTCGGCCGAGCGTCGGCCGAGCGTCGGCCGAGCGTGAGTCGGGGGTCAGCCGTAGTGGCAGACGTAGCTCAGCGTCTCCGTGACCTCGATGTCGAACGAGG
>JAZQNT010000309.1:0-3559 GCA_045627505.1 Nocardioides sp. | reverse complement strand
CCCGATGCACGCCGACGCACCCCGTTGCACTTCGGCGTCGGCGGACGCGGCCGAGGTGTGGAGGTCCCCCTGGACGACAACGTGGCAAGTCGGAGGCCAAGCGGTCTTAGGAAGACAATAGAGAGGGACAACTCCTTGGCTCACAGAACGACATGGCTCCGATCCGCCTTCCCGATGCACGCCGACGCACCCCGTTGCACTTCGGCGTCGGCGGACGCGGCCGAGGTGTGGAGGTCCCCCTGGACGACAACGTGGCGCCGACCCCAGAGGGACAGCGCCACGTCACCGAGCACGCGCAGGTGCGTCTCAGTCGAGGAATCGCACCAAGGCCCGGCCTGCCGTCTGCGGAACCGACTCCCCCGCCGGGACGAAGGCGTAGCGCTGGCGCTCGGGCCACACGATCTCCACGTCGACGTCGAAGACCTGGCCAGCCGCGTCCTGGCGCAGCTCGACGCGCCCCCGCAGACCGTCCTGCGGCTGACGGACGAACCCGTCGTCGAGGTCGGAGAGCGTGGCGGTGCCGGTGACCAGCTCCTTGCCGTCGACCCATCCGCCGCCCTCACCGGTGAACCACACGACCGCGCGGGTGCCGTCCTCGGTCGACGTCGCCGAGCGCAGGGCCCGCGGGGTGATGGTCAGGAACGTCCCCGGCGTGGCAGTGATGCCGGTGACGGTGAGTGCCCCGGTGAGACAGATCATCTCCTCACCCGCCGGCTGGGTGCCCACCGCGTCGCGGCGCCAGCCGTCGGGGAAGGCGACCAGCACGGTGCGCACCGAGCGCTCGGGGTCGGAGTGCAGCATGGTCATCCGCGCCTTGAGCTCGGCGCCGGCGATCTGCGCCTCGAACCAGTTCAGCTCGTCGGAGTTGAGGTCCACCAGGGTCATGAGTTCTCCTTCTCGGCCGCGAAGGTGGCGAACCGGGCGATGGCCTCGTCCTCGCTCACCACGTCGGCGTACTTGGCGTTCAGGTCGAAGAGATTCTGCTCGTGCGTGGCTGGCTCACGGTCGCCACTGGCCTCGGCCACCACCTGGGGTCGGAAACCGTGCTGCAGCGCGTCGAGCGCGGTCGCACGCACGCAACCGCTGGTGGAGAACCCGAAGATGTAGGGGGTGTCGACGCCCATGTGGTTGAGGGTCGAGGCGAGCGAGGTGCCGAAGAAGCCGGAAGCGTACTGCTTGTCGACCACGACCTCGCCCGGCAGCGGTGCGGGGCCCTCGGCGGGGTAGTCACCCAGCGGGTTGCCGATCTCGAACACCTTCAGGCTGGGCACCTTCTTGGCGAACCAGCCGGCGTCGGCCAGTCCGGGCTGGAGCACCACGCGGGTGAAGAGCACGGGCACACCGGCACCCCGGGCAGCCTCGACCACCCGGGCGCTGCTCGCACGGGCGGCCTCGAACCGGCCGCTGGCGTCCGAGAGCGGGGACTCGGGGTCGAGGTAGGCGCGGCAGACGTCGATGACGATCACTGCAGGACTGCCGCCGGCCCCCAGGTGTCCCTGGAAACCGGCGGCAGCGCTGTCAGCGACCTTGCTCTGCGTGTCAGCAGCGGACGAGGTCACGTCGGTCATGGATCAGATGATCCCGCGCTCGGCGAGTCCGGCGCGCTCCTCGGCCGAGAGGCCGAGCAGCTCGCCGTAGACCTGGTCGTTGAACTGGCCCAGGTCGGCGCCGGTCCAGCGGATCGAGCCGGGGGTGGCCGAGAGCTTGGGAACCACGTTCTGCATCTTCAGGGTGCCGAAGGACTGGTCCGGGACCTCGACGATGGAGTCGCGTGCCTGGAACTGCGGGTCCTCGAGCATGTCGGCGGCCTTGTAGATGCGACCGGCCGGGACACCGCCGTCGTCCATCATCTTCAGCAGTTCCTCGGCGTCGATGGTGGCCGTCCACTCCGAGATCAGCTCGTCGAGGTGGGTCTGGTCCTTGCCGCGGCCGACGTGGGTGGAGTAGGCGTGACCGGGCTCGGACCACTCGGGCTTGCCCATCATCTTGAACAGACGCGAGGAGACGGAGTCCTGGTTGGCCGCGATCAGGACGAGCTGGCCGTCCTTGGTGGGGTACACGTTGGACGGAGCGACGTTCGGCAGGATCGCGCCGGTGCGCTCACGCTGGTAGCCGGCCTGGTCCCACTCGGTCACCAGCGACTCCATCATGGCGAGAACGGACTCGTAGATGGAGGCGTCGACGACCTGGCCCACGCCGGTGTTGCGCCGGTGCTCGAGGGCGGACAGGGCACCCACGGTGGCGTGCATGGCGGCGAGCGAGTCGCCGATGGAGATGCCCGCGCGCGAGGGCTGGCGGTCGGGGTCGCCCAGCACGTAGCGCAGGCCGCCCATGGCCTCACCGATCGAGCCGTAGCCGGCACGCGAGGCGTAGGGGCCCGTCTGGCCGTAGCCGGTCACCCGGACCAGGATGATGCCGGGGTTGATCTCCTTGAGCCGCTCGTAGGAGAGGTTCCACTTCTCGAAGGTTCCGGCCCGGAAGTTCTCGACGATGATGTCGGACTCGGCGACCAGCTTCAGGAAGAGCTCCTGCCCCTCCTCCTCGCGCAGGTTGAGAGTCACCGTGCGCTTGTTGCGACCCACCACGGGCCACCACAGCGACTTGCCGTCGGTGCGTCCCCACTGACGCATCGGGTCACCCATGCCGGGCGCCTCGACCTTGATCACGTCGGCGCCCTGGTCGGCCATGAGGGTCGCAGCGAAGGGACCAGCCAGCAGCTGACCGGTCTCCAGGACTCGGATGCCGGCGAGGGGGCCGGCCGAAGGGGAGGAAGTCGTCATGACTTTGATCATATATCCGATATCATCAACCTGCACATGATGACTTCCGAACTGGACAGGACTCCGAGATGACCGTTGACCAGGCCACCGCCGGCGCGACGCGCACCCCCGTCGTCGAAATCGTAGAGGTCGCCCCCCGAGACGGTCTGCAGAACGAGAAGAAGGTCCTCCCCACCGAGGTCAAGGCTGAACTCGTCCGACGCAGCCTCGACGCCGGACTGCGTCGCATCGAGGTGACCGCGTTCGCCCGTCCCGACCGGGTGCCCCAGATGGCGGACGCCGAGGCCCTGCTCGCCGAGGTCACCGGCGACCCGCGCCTGACCTCCATCGGCCTGGTGCTCAACCGCAAGGGCCTGGACCGCGCCGTGGCCGCCGGCTGTGACGAGATCACCGCGGTGGTGGTCGCCTCCGACGGGCTGGCACTGCGCAACCAGGGCGTGGACACCAAGGGCCAGATCGAGGCGTGGCACCAGATCGCCGCCCACGCCAAGCAGGCAGGCGTGAAGGCCAGCGTCATCATCGCCGCCTCCTTCGGTTGCCCGTTCGACGGCGACGTCCCCACCGAGCGCGTGCTGGAGGTCGCCAAGGGCTGCCTCGCCGCCGGCCCGGACGAGCTGGCCATCGCCGACACCATCGGGGTCGGCGTGCCGGCCCAGGTGCGGGCCATCGTCTCCGGGATCCGCGCCCTCGACTCCGAGGTGCCGCTGCGCGCCCACTTCCACAACACCCGCAACACCGGCTACGCCTACGCCCTGGCCGCGGTGGAGTCCGGGGTCACC
>JAZQNT010000308.1:0-6103 GCA_045627505.1 Nocardioides sp. | reverse complement strand
GGTGGTCGACGATGCCCAGCTCGGCGAGCTCGGCCCACATGCCCAGGTCCTGCTGACCGATCCGCAGCCCGTCGCTGCGGGCGTCCTTGATCTCGGCGGCCGCCGCACCCAGGGCGGCCCGACGCCGGAACTCCGGACGGTCGGTCGACAGGTGCAGGCCGCTGGGCAGCACCAGCCGCGGGGAGCCGGTGGTGAGCGCGGTCAGCAGGTCGGTCAACGGCACCTGCTCGCCCTCGACGTCGATCACCACGCGCAGGTCGAGCCAGTCGGTGGTGCCGTCGGTCTCCCCGTCATCCGGGTCGGCGGTGGCGAACTCGATGGTGGGCGCGGCCTCGGTGCTGCGGAAGTCGGGACGCCGGCCGCTCTCCACCACCTCGACGCCGTCGTGCGCGAGCAGCCGCGGCAGGTCGTCGGCCACGAAGTCGACCGCCGCCGAGCCGTCCACCGACGCCTTCGGCTGCAGGTGGGCGAACTCCGTCGTCGAGGCCAGGAGGTCACGCCCGACGCCCGGACGCCGCACCGCCTGCGCGCTCGCGCTGAACGGCGCGGTGGTGCCGTCGCCGTACGCCCAGCGCCAGGTGATGTCGGCCCGCAGCCCCTCCCACGCGAGGAGCACCTGCAGGCGGGGCGGCACCTCCTCGGCGAGCTCGAGGGTGCCGTCGGCGGAGGAGACGGGCAGCTGCTGGCGCAGCCGCGGCAGGTACTCGGCCTCGAACGCCGGACGATCGGCGGCGGGCACGGTGAGCGCCTCCCCACGTCGGTGCAGCTGGGCCAGCACCTCGGGCAACGGGTGGACCAGCGGGGCCAGCGTCAGGTGCACCCGGGGGTGCGCGGCCGTGGTGTTGGTCCGCGCCGGCGCGATCAGCGCGACGGTGTGTGGCTGGCGTCCGAGCAGCAACAGGTCGTCACCGACGTACAGGCGTCCGTCGTCCCAGACCCCCACCCGCAGTTGCGCGCCGCCGGCCGCGTCGGCCTCCTGACCGTGGACGTCGAGCACCGCCTCGACCGGATCGGCGAGCCGCACCTGCGAGACCCGCTCCCCGCCCAGCAGCGGGATCCCCGCGTCGAGGGCCTCACGCAGCAGCTCGGGCAGCTGCGGCCCGATGGCGGTGAGGTCGAGGACGTCCCGGGTGAAGTTGCCGGGCACGGCCCGCAGGAACCGGCTGAGCACGGCGAGCTGCTCGGGGTCGTGGACGTCGTCGTGGGCGTGGTTCTCGACCACCGCCCAGCTGATCCCGGTCTTGATCCAGTTGTCGCGTGCACCCTGACGCATCGGGCGCAGCCAGAGCTTGTCCGCCGCCTCGGCGTGCGTGCGGTAGCGGCGCCGGGTCGGCACCGGGATCTCGAATTGCAGCGCCACCTTCTTCGGCGCGCTCGGCGCGGCAGGCGCCTGCTCCAGCGGCTCGAGCACCGCGTCCAGGTTGCGGCGCCAGGCCGGCGCGGCCGCGACCGGACGCAGAGCCTGGACCGAACGGACCTCCTGCAGCACCGCGACGGCGTGCTTGCAGCGGCGCCCCACCGGACAGTCGCAACGCGCGTCGATCCGGGCGTCCTCGACCGTGACCTTCACCCGGTAGGGGGTGGACCTGCTGCCGATCACCGACCCGGTGATCTCGACGGTGCCGTCGGCCAACTCCACCAGCCGCACCCCGTGCACCCGACGGGTGGCTGAGTACCGGCGACCGCGGGCGATGGTGCCCGGGTCGAACGCCGCGAACATTGCGGCGTCGCTGATGGTCAACGAAGGCATCGGACAAGGCTCCCACACATGCACCGCAGGACAGCACCGACGAAGGCGGGACCGACGCCGGCCGCACACCTCACCGACGACCGACAGGTCGCCCCTGGAGGCGCCGCGCCGTGGGGGTGTCGGACGCCACCAGCGGGCAGTTGCCGCAGACAAAACCGACCGGGAGACGGTGGATCTGACAGCACGACGCCCGGACGAACGGCCCCTCGCCCCGGCCGGTGCCACTGCCGGTTCCGGTGCCGGTGAGCAGGTCGTGGGTGAACAGCCTGCTCCGCACCGATGCCGCCCGCCGGGCCAGCGACGGTGCACTGCCCCGGAGCACGTCGCAGGCCCCGACCACGGCGGCCGCGAGGTTGCCCCGCAGCACCTGGTCGGGCACCCCGAACTGGTGCTCGAACGCCTCGGCCAGCGGGAGCGCGACGCGTTCGAGCACCTGCTCAGCCGTGCCGGGCGAGCCCGTCGCGGTGCTGCCGAGGTCTCCCGGGCCACTCTCCGCCTGGCGCCAGTACGTGGAGCCCGGGTCGGCGACGTAGCCGGGCAGCCCCGCCACCTCCGCCCCGATCGCGGGGGACAGCACCCGGGAGAACAGCCCGAGGACGACCGTGGAGGCCACGGCCCGCACCTCGGAGCGGGAGTGGCCGAGCGGACCGCGCTCCCGCAACCGGGCATGGGTGGCCTCCACCGTGTCGCCCAGGACCTCGGGCGCGAGGAACTCCTCGAACACCAGCCACCCCGACCCCGTCCCGGTGCCGGTCCCGGCGTCGGGGCGGGCGAGACGTTCGACGTCGAACCATGGCCCGAACGGGTGGCTGGCGGGGTGCTCCATCACGGCGCGACCCTACGCACCCACCTCACCGCGCGCTCACTCGAAGGCCTCCTCCGGCAGCACCGTGATGCTCTGGCCCCGGGTCTGCCCAGCCCGGCTCAGGCGCCGCCGATGACCCGGTACCCCAGGAGCAGCACGCCCGTGGCTGCCGCCGTTCCCGCCAGCGCCACCGCGACCGGCACGGCCCCGCGGAGACGGCGGGCGAGCATGCCCACGAGCAGCGCCAGGCCGGCCGCGCCGACGAGCGTCCAGTAGACCGGGCTGGTGGTGTCCCCCACCACGGTGAGGCCGTGGACGGCGTCACCGACTCCGATACCGGTCAGGGCGGCCACCCCGAGCGCCAGCCGCACGCCCTCCTCCCGCAGCCACGCGGCCGCCAGCCCGACGAAGGGGCCCGCGACGACCCCAATCGCCGACCACATCATCGGGTCGTAGGACAGCCCCCGCAGGTCGGACGCCACGGTGTAGCCCAGCACCAGCAGCACGAAGCTCAGGACTCCCACGGCCGCCGCGCCCGGGCCGCGCAGCCGCGACCAGTACACGAGCGCCGCGGTCAGCACGGTCCAGCCGCTCACGGAGTTCGCGAACGACGAGAACGCCTCGGGCAGGAACCCCTGGGCCCAGCTGGTCAGCCCGCCGAGCAGGAGGCTCGCGGCGGCGACGAGCACGACGCGACGGACAGTCCCGGACGACGTGAACGTCTCGGACAGGGTCTGGTTCGCTGCACTCATGGGGACAACTGTCCCGGGTGCACTCCGCCCGACGCTCGCGGGCCTCGGCGCGGCGGCAGTTCCCGGCCAACCGCGCCTCCGGGACGAGTCATCCGTCCCACCACGGAGGCGGCCAGCGCTCAGGCCCGCTCGGCGTCTTCCGGCCGTGGCTCCGCACCCGTCCCGACCAGCGTCAGGACCGCCACCACCAGCGAGGCCAGCACGGCCCCCGCCAGCAGCGGCCAGGGCACGCTTGCCGGGGCGGTGCCCGCGAGGGAGAGCCAGGCATTGCCCGCGAACCAGCCCACCAGCACCGCGCTCACCGTCCCGAGCAGCACGGGCAGCACCGCCTCCCACCACTGCGCGCGCCGCAGCACTCCCTGCGGTGTCCCGTGCACCCGCAGGGACGCGATCTCCGCACGTCGCGACCCGGCCAGGTCCACCAGGGCCACGCCGAGCGCGAAGGTCCCGAGCAGGAGCAGCACGCCGGCCACCGTCCACGCGAGGACGGTGATGCCCTCGGTGAAGTCGTGGTCCTCGGTGCCCCAGGTGGTCAGGTACCCGTTCACGCCCGCCCGGTCCATCGCGGTCATCAAGCCCCGGCCCGGGGCCGCCTGCACGAGCAGGCTGCGGTTCGTCGTGGCCAGGACCTCGGCGATCCCCGGCGTCCCGGGCGGGACGACGACGTTGACGTCACCCCCGATCTGCCAGTCGTGCAGCTCTCCCGCCGGCGCCTGCACCGCGTCTGCGAGGTCGAGGGAGGCGGACGGAACGGACGGCGGGTCTCCGTCCATGAGGAGCGACGTGAGCCTGCCCAGCCCTGTGCTCTGCAGGGCCGGCCGATCGTCGCCCACCAGCACGCGCCCTTCCACGCATCCCGGGACCGGAGCGCCGACTTCGGCCAGGTCGGCGCAGGTGGCGATCGCCGCGCGCAAAGGCTCCTGGTCGGGGTCCTGCCCGGGGACCTCGATCAGCGCCACCGGGAGGTCCAGCACCTTCTCGACCCCGGGAGCCGCCATCAGCCGGGCGACGGTCGCGTCCACCTCGTCCGCCCCGGCCGTCACCTCCGCCACCTGACCGTCGGCCAGGCTGCGTTCGGCCTCCCGGTACTGCGGCAGGTCCCGGAAGTCCGCGAGCACGCTGTGGGTACCGGCGAGCACCACGAGCACCGCCATCAGGGTACCGACGACGCGCAGCACCGCGCCCGGACGCGTCTGCAGACGTCGCGCTGCGATCAGGGTCGCCGGACGGCGCGCCAGCCGGACAGCCACGCCCGCGAACAGGCGGACCAGCACCGGTGCCGCCAGCAGCAGCCCCGCTCCGGCGAGGCCGCTTCCGCCCAGGGCGACGTACGCCACCGGTCCCGGGTCGTAGTCGGGGAAGTCGTTGCGGACCGACCAGCCGCAGGCCAGGAGTCCGACGAGCAGCGGCAGGAGCCGCCACCAGCCGGCCAGCGCACCGGGCTCGTCCGGCTGGTCAGGGTCGACACCCCGCTCGGCGCCCGACTCCCGGGGCGGCCAGGCCGCGACCAGGACCGCCACGCCCAGCACGCCGAGCACCACCCAGGGCCACTCGTACCGCGTGACCCGGAAGAGGTTCGGGTTCCACGGCTGCCCCGCGACATCCACCAGCTGCACCAGCCGGGCCGCCAGGACGTACAACGGAATCCCCAGCAGCACCCCCGACGCGCTGGCGACTCCCACCTCCACCCCGGCGACAAGCCTGGTGCGGGTGGCGCTGAGCCCGAGCCGACGCAGGTTGGCGAGCCGGGCCTCGCGGCTACGGGTCTGCAACCGCGCGACGGTGGCCACCATGGCGACCACCGGCAGCGCGACCAGCCCCACCGTCCCGGCAACGACGAGGTCCGCCTCGCTGTTGAAGGCCTGCGCCCCGACCAACCGGTCCTTGGCCATCACCCACACCAGCAGCAGCGCCGCCGTCCCCAGGGCGCTGGCGACCGCCACCGCCACGCTGCGCACCCGCTGCTCCGGAGACCCCCACGCCATCCGGAGCCCGAGCCCGAGCACGCTCCTCATCGCGCCACCCCCCGTGGCGCGACCTGCGACTCGACGACGACGCCGTCGCTCAGGGTGACCAGCCGGTCCAGGTGCGAGGCGACGAGGTTGTCGTGCGTGACGACGAGCAGCGTGGCGCCGGTGCGCCGCACCAGCGTGGTGAGCGCGTCCATCACCGACTCGGAGTTGAGGCTGTCCAGGGCGCCGGTCGGTTCGTCGGCCAGCACCACCCCCGGCTCGTGGACGACTGCCCGGGCCACCGCGGCCCGCTGCGCCTGACCGCCCGAGACCCGGCTGGTGCGCTGGTCGGCAACGTCGAGGATCCCCAGGTCGGCCAGCAGGTCCTGGGCTCGGCGCCGGGCGTCGGCCCGCTTCACCCCGAGCAGCTGCAACGGCAGCGCCACGTTCTCGATCACGGTCAGCTCGGGCACCAGGTCGCCGCGCTGGAAGACCACGCCGACCTTCTCCAGCCGGAGCCGGGAGCGGTCGCGGTCCTTGAGCCCGCTGAGCGCGACGCCGTCGAGGTGGACGTCACCGGTGTCCGGCACGAGCACACCGGCGAGGCAGTGCAGCAGGCTCGACTTGCCGGAGCCCGACGCGCCCATCAGCGCGACGCTGCTCCCGGCGTCCAGCGCGAGCGAGGCGCCGCGCAGGGCAGGCGTGGATCCGTAGGAGAGCGTGAGGTCGCGCGCGGTGAGCATCATGAGCCTCCTCGCGGGCCGCGGGCGGCGTCGAGCACCTGCCGGGTCTGTTCGAGCCGGGCGGCCGACTCCTCGATCCACCGCAGGTCGGCGTCGAGGTG
>JAZQNT010000307.1:0-3277 GCA_045627505.1 Nocardioides sp. | reverse complement strand
GACAGAACAAACCCTGACTAACTTACGTTGTCAGAATTCATTGTCAAAGAAATCCGTTGACACATCCGAAGATGATGTCGACGGGGCATATCAAACTAATTCGTCGACTATGACACACTGTTGAGTTCTCAAGGATCAAGCGCTACCGCGTCTGCACTTCTGAAAGTTTCGACTACGGTGCTTGGCACTACTCTAGCAGATGTTTTCGGCGGTGTCAATTCCGCGTCTTCATCCTGCCGCCGGAGCGAACTCTGGCGACTCGGTGTAACTTACCTGAAACACGCGCTTGAACCAAGTCCGTGCTCCTGGCCTCGTTGCGACCGGGCGCTCCTGCAGCGAACCTCGGTCAGTGATGACCCGGGCTTCTGCGGAGCAGGTGGCCACCGTGTTGCAGCCCCAGCCCTTCTGGGCCGGTGCCGCACCGTTCGTTCTCGGCGACAGGAAGAACATTAGATCAGCCGGTCGGACAGCGCCAACTCGAAACGGCGTGACGGCGGTCACCTCGGCATCGGCCGCTGCATCAGTGCAGGTCAGGCCCCCTCCAGAGGCGCCGGTCGGCCGGGTTCAACGTTGCTCCGGGGCAGACCGAGGTGGGGCCGCAGCCCGAAGAAGGGTGAGGACGGCAGGCGTGCCCGGACGCACGGACGGGGTCGCCCCCACCGCGAACGGTGAGGACGACCCCGTCAGGCGACGTCTGCGCGGAGACGATCCGGCGTCAGAGCGTCAGAGCGCCCGGACGCCCGCGATCTTCTTCTTGCCCCGGCGCAGGACGAGCCAACCGCCGCCGACGAGGTCCTCCTCGGTGGGCACGAGCTCGACGTCCTCGACCCGGACGTTGTTGAGGTAGGCGCCGCCCTCGGTGATGGTGCGACGCGCCTCCCCCTTGCTCTTGGCCAGGCCCGTCTCGACCAGGAGGTCGACGTAGGAAGGAATGGCCGTCCGCCTGACCTCGGTGCTGCCAGCCTCCGCGAGGGCGCTGGCCAGGGTGGTCGGCGGGAGTGACGCGAGCTCTCCCCCACCGAAAAGGGCCACGGCTGCGCGCTTGGCGGCCTCGGTCTCCTTGGCGCCGTGCACCAGCGTGGTGACGGCGTCGGCAAGAGCCTTCTGTCCCGCACGCAGGAAGGGCTTCTCAGCCGTCTGCGCGGCGAGGTCCTCGATCTCTGCGCGCGAGAGGAAGGTGAAGATCTTGAGCAGCTCGACGACCTTCTCGTCCTCGACGTTCAACCAGAACTGGTGGAAGGCGTAGGGCGACATCATCTCGGGGTCGAGCCAGAGGGCTCCTCCCTCGGTCTTGCCGTACTTCGTGCCGTCGGCCTTCGTGATCAGCGGAGTGGTGAAGGCGTGGGCCTTGCCGCCCTCGGCCCGACGGATCAGCTCGACGCCGCCGGTGAGGTTGCCCCACTGGTCGGACCCGCCGAACTGCAAGGAGACACCGTGGTCGCGGTAGAGGTTCAGGTAGTCCATCGACTGCAACAGGATGTAGGAGAACTCCGTGTAGGAGATCCCGTCCTCCAGGCGCGACTTCACGACGTCGCGGGCCAGCATCCGGTTGACCGGGAAGTGCTTGCCGACGTCACGGAGGAAGTCGATGGTCGACAGCGATGCCGTCCAGTCGTAGTTGTTCACCATCGTGGCCGCGTTCTCGCCCTCGAAGGAGAGGAAGGGCTCGATCTGGCCGCGGACCTTCTCGACCCACTCCTTGACGGTGTCGAGGGAGTTGAGCGTGCGCTCCCCCGAGTCACGCGGGTCGCCGATCATGCCGGTGGCACCGCCGACGAGGATGAACGGCGTGTGGCCCGCCTCCTGCAGTCGCTTCGCGGTGACGATCTGGACGAGGTTGCCCATGTGCAGGCTGGGAGCGGTCGGGTCGAAGCCCACGTAATACCGGACGCTTCCGCCGCCCAGAGCCTCATGCAGGGCCTCGCGGTCGGTCGAGTTCGCGACCAGTCCGCGCCACTCGAGGTCGTCCAGGATGTTGGGGGTCGACACGTTCTTTCCTTCCCTGTGGGGCGCCGCGCCGGGTGCGCGCGGCGGGTCTAGCCTGCCAGATCGCAATGGAAGTCGGTCCTCCCGCCTAGGCTGGGCCGGTGACATCGGGCAGGTACACCTTCGAACGCGAGATCGGCCGCGGCGCCAGCGGTGCGGTCCACCTGGGCAGGGACACCCTGCTGGGACGTGACGTGGCACTCAAGCGAGTGGGCTACGTGCCCGGAGGGACGTCGCCCGAGGAGGTGCGCGCCGAGCGCGAGGCCCGCATCGCTGCCTCGCTGTCGCATCCCCACCTGGTGGGCGTCTTCGACCTCGTCCACGTCGGGGACTCGTTCTGGCTGGTGATGGAGTACGTGGAGGGCACCAGCCTCTCGGCGTTGGTCAAGCAGGAAGGCCCCCAGCCCGCCGAGCGCGCCCGGCGACTGGTCGGTCAGCTTGCCTCCGCCGTGGCATTCGTCCACGCCAACTCCGTCGTGCACCGCGACGTCAAGCCGTCCAACGTGCTGGTGGCGCACCCGGGCACGGCACGCGAGAACGCCAAGCTCACCGACTTCGGCATTGCTCGTGGGGACGAGGACAGGGCCCTCACCAAGACCGGCCTCGTCACCGGTTCCCCCGCCTACCTCTCCCCCGAGGTCGTCACCGGTGGGCGCGCCACCCAGGCCAGTGACGTCTGGGCGATCGGTGCCACCCTCTTCCACCTGCTGGCCGGCCACCCGCCGTACGACACCAGCGAGAACGTGCTCAGCACCATGTACCGGATCGTCAACGAGCCGCCGCCGCGACTCGAGACCGATCCGCGGCTGGCCGAGGTGCTGGAGCACACCATGACCACCGACCCGGCCGACCGGTGGACCGCCGAGCAGGTGCGCGACCACCTCCTCGCCCCCGGCGCCCGGCGCCCGGGGATGCAGGTCCTGTCGCCCGCCCCTGTCGTCCCCCGTCCCCGGCCCACCGGCGGCACCACGGCCGCACGGACGTCGCCCGCCCCCTCGGCGATGGACCGCCCGCTGTGGCACTGGGTGGCGCTCGCCGGCACCGTCACGGTGGCGACCGTGACCGCCTTCGTCCTGGCGTTCGCGGGCAGCGACGACGAGGCGCGAGGTGTGCCTGCCGCTCGTGAGAGCGCCTCCCTCTCCGCATCCAGTCCTTCCACGGAACCCCGAACCGTCCCCGGCTCGGAGCCGACAGCTGCCGGGCCGAGCAACACCCCGAGTCCGAGCGCCACGGACGCCGCGGTGACCGACGACGACCTCGAGGAGTTCGCGCGCACCTACCTGATCGCCGC
>JAZQNT010000306.1:0-4216 GCA_045627505.1 Nocardioides sp. | reverse complement strand
AGAACTGCCAACAGGGGATCTTGTTGCGCATCACTTCTTTCTTGTACTTGCCGAAGACGGGTTCGAAGATTTTGCAATAACGCTCGCCGGTGGCATCCCGCTCCTCGTCCTTCGCCCCCGCGATGGGCGAGGCGAATATCTGCATGATTTCCCGGGAATTGCGATCCACCCACACCTGGCACGGATAGAAACCATAGCGCTCCGTCAGTTGTCCGATCTTCTTGAACTTGAAATCGGGCCGCCGCAACGCCGAACACGCCAAATGGTAGACATCGGCGAGGTCCGAACCATCGACCCGGTCCGCCTTGACGCCGGCCTGTTTCATCTCGGCATCGATCTTCGAACCCAGCGGCGCGCCAAATATCGCCTCCGGTTTGAAGCCGGGCGACACCACCACATTGGTCGCCGCCACTTTTTCAACGGCATTCGTTCGCTTCGACGACGACGTCGAGGCGGCGCTCGCCACGCTCCCGCCGGACTTCCGCGCCGCGGTCGTGCTCTGCGACGTCGAGGGACTGTCCTACGAGGAGGTCGCCGCGATCATGGACGCCAAGCTCGGCACCGTCCGTTCTCGTATCCACCGGGGCAGGTCGATGCTGCGAGCGGCACTGGCCCATCGCGCTCCGTCCCCGGGCCGCGAGCGCTACGCCGGCCCCGCGACCGGCCAGGTCCCGGTCCTGGGAGGTGCCTCATGATCGGGCACCTGGGGTCCCGCGTGACCGCGCTCCTCGACGGGAGGCTTCCCCACGCCGAGGAGGAACGCGCCTGGGAGCACGTCCACTCCTGCCACCCGTGCCGCGACGCGGTCGAGCGCGAGGGATGGGTGAAGACCCAGCTCGCCCAGTGGAGCGCCAGTTGCACGCCCTCCTCCACGTCGGTGCGCGAGGCCCTGCTCGCCCGCGCGCGCCAGATCGCTGAGCCCCTCCCGGCCACCGGGCCGCTCGACGGGCCGCTCAGGGTGGCAGGCGAGCAGCACCTGGTGGCCGCCGGGGGAACCCTGCGAACGCGCCACGCCGTCACCATCGGAGGTTCCGCGATCGGTGTGGCGGTGCTGGGCGTCATCGCGCTCGGCTCGGTCCCGGCCAACGCCCCGCAGCCCGACCGTCGCACTGCGACCACCAGCGTGGTGGGTCCCCAGTCAGTGAGCGAGCCCTCCGGCCAGCGGCAGCAGACAAGTCGCCGGACCGTGGCGGTGCGTCTTCACGAGGTACGCGACAAGATGGGTCCGTGAGCGACGAGTCCGAGCTTCCCCGACCCAACCCTTCCGAGGCCGGCGACCCAGGGTCCCGGCAACCGGACGGGGGCGGCGCGGGCGACCCCTCGCCGCCCGAGCCTCCGCAGCCTGCTCACCCCGCGCCCTGGCCGCAGCCGCCTGTCGGGGCGGCGGGGCCGGTCGGGGACACCCGACACGTCGATCCACTGCCGGCGTACGGCGGGATCTTCGGCCTGCGCCTGCCCGAGGAACGCCCCGCCCCGCAGACGCGGCTGAGCGGTCGGCTCTGGGCCGCGATCGCCGTGCTCTCCCTGGGGACGGGGGTGGCCGGGGGTGCGATCGGCTACTCACTCCAGGAAACCCTGGGGCGCGACGGACTCAAGGCTTCGGCGGTGCGCACGGTCGCGCCGTTGGCGGAGGGCAACCAGTCGGTCGCCGCCGTGGCCGGAGAGCTCCTGCCCAGCACGGTGCAGGTCCTCGCCGGGGATGGGACCGGGGCGGGCACCGGGTCCGGCTTCGTCCTCGACGCCCAGGGGCATGTGATCACCAACAACCACGTGGTCGCCTCGGCCACCGGGCGCGACGAGATCAGCGTGGTCGACTCCCGGGGCGAGACGTACCCGGCCACGATCGTCGGCCGGAGCACCGTCTACGACCTGGCGGTCCTCGACCTGGGTGCCGGGGCCGACCTGCCGCCCGCCGCCCTCGGGGCGTCGAAGGACCTGCTGGTGGGCGACCAGGTGGTGGCGTTCGGCGCTCCGCTCGGGCTGAGCCAGACCGTCACCGCGGGGATCGTCAGCGCCCTGGACCGTCCGGTGACCACCGGCAGCTCCAGCGATGCCTCCTCCTTCATCAACGCGGTGCAGACCGACGCCGCGATCAACCCCGGGAACTCCGGCGGCCCCTTGGTCGACCTGCGTGGCCGGGTGGTGGGAGTGAACTCCGCCATCGCGACCACGGGTGGCCTGCTGGGGGAGTCGGGGAACATCGGGGTCGGCTTCGCCATCCCGGTGGAGCAGGTGGTGGTCACCGTCGACCAGATCCTGCGCACCGGACAGGCGCTCTACCCGGTGATCGGCGCCACCGTGGACACCGGCGAGAACGGCGCCGTCGGTGCCCGCATCGAGGAGGTGCGGGAGGACGGTCCGGCCGACCGGGCAGGCCTGGAGGACGGCGACCTGGTGACCCGGGTGGGGGACGTGCGCGTCACCAGCGGAACCCAGCTCATCGTCCAGATCCGCACCCACCAGCCCGGCGACGTCATCGAGCTCCAGGTGGGACGCGGCGGCGACGCCCGCACGGTGCGGGTCACCCTCGGGTCCGAGGTCGGCTGAGACGATTCGGCTGCGTGGGGCGGCTGCGCGGGCGGGCTCTTCGGTGCGGTTCCTCGGCGAGGACCGGTCACTCCGGAGCGCCGGTGCGGGGGGCGGCCTCAGCGCCGGTGCGGGGGGCCTCGCCCTCGACGAACGGGTGCTCCTCGACGAAGGTCTTGGTCTCGGTGTACATGTGCTCGATGAACGACTCGAGTTGTTCAGCCTCGACGCGCCACTGACCACGACCCCCGATCTTGATGGCGGGGAGCTCACCTCGGCGGACGAGGGCGTACACCTGGGCGCTCGAGGTGTTGAGCACCTCGGCCACGTCGGCCAAGGTCAGGAATCGCGGGGTGCCTGCCATTCGTCCATCGTGCCATTGATCTGCGTTCGCTTGTAGTGCCTTACGTCCTGCTTGGGGAGAAGCCGTCCGGGGCTCTCGCCGTCCTGTGGACGGTGCCTGCCGGGGCGCCCGGGAACCGCCACCATGGCCGTCGTGGTGGAACCTCTTGGACAACTCGACCTTCCGCAGGCGCAGCGGGACCGACGAGCAGGCTGGCGCGACCCCCGTCTCTGGGTGGGCGTGGGTCTGGTCGCGCTCTCGGTGGTGGTGGGCGCGCAGGTCGTGGGCGAGGCCGACGACTCCGTCGCGGTGTGGGCGGCGCGCCACGACGTGGCGGCCGGCACCGTGCTGGAGCAGGACGACCTGGTGCCGAAGCAGGTGCGCTTCGCCGACCCCGCCGACGCCCAGCTCTACCTGCCCGCCAGCGGGGGCCTTCCGGTGCGTCGCCACCTGGCCCGCACCCTGGGGCCGGGGGAGCTGCTCCCGCGTGCGGGACTCGTGGACGCCCCCGACGGTCAGGTGCAGCTCTCGGTCGCGCTGCCGAGCGCGCAGGTGCCGCCGAGCGTCCGGCCGGGGGGAGTGGTCGACCTCTGGTTCGTCCCGAGCAACTCCTCCAGCACCAAGGAGGCACGGGTGCTGGTCCGGGACGTGCTGGTGGTGGAGGCGCCGGGCGTCGGGTCCGACCTGACCGGTGCCGCGGCTGAACGCCAGGTCGTCCTGGCGGTTCCTGACGGCGACGCGGCGGTGGCCGACGTGGTCTCGGCGAGCGGCACCGGCCAACTCATGCTCGTCGGGAGGCGATGAGCGTGTTGTGCATCGGCCTGCTCGCCGGTACCGCGGCCTGGGAGGCCCGCGCGCTGGAGGTTCTCGACGAGGCGCCGGGGATGATGGTGCTCAAGCGGTGCGTGGACGTCGACGACCTGATGGGGAGCGCCACCACGGGGCAGCTCGACGTGGTCGTGGTGGCTGCCGAGGCGCAGGGGTTGGACGTCCAGGCGGTGGCCCACCTCTCCCGCCACGGTGTGCAGGTGGTGGGTGTGGTGGACGACGGTCACCCGGACCTGGCCCGGGATCGGTTGGGCCAGGTCGGCGTGCGCACCGCCACCGACGCAGGGTCACTGGACCAGTTGCCGGCGCTGCTGCGCGCCCTGACCGGCCCGGCCGATCCTGCCGGCCCTGCACGTCCCGGCCCGGCACGCCGACCTGGCTCGGTCGGCCTCGCTGCCGGTGCCGGTGCCGGTGCCGCTGCCGCTGCGGACCGCGCCACCTTTTTGAGCAGTGGTTTTCAAGCAGTGTCTCAGAAAATCGTGACAGTCTGCAGAAGTTTATGACGGTTTGAAGGATTGT
>JAZQNT010000305.1:0-1892 GCA_045627505.1 Nocardioides sp. | reverse complement strand
ACTTTACCACTCGGCGAAGCCGCGGGCGACCGCATCCAGCGCCCCCTCCTCGCGCAGGTCGGCCCCGGTGGCCGCGACCCGGGCGATGGCCATCGCCTGAGCGGTGTCGTCGGTCCATTCGCCCGGCGCGAAGCCTCCGAGGCCACCCCCGATCATCTCGGGCCAGCCGCCGTACGGCGCCACCCCGAACTCGTACCCGGCGCCCAGCGCGTCGCCCGCGGCGGAGGCCAGCAGCACCCCGCACACCCGGTCCAGCTGTGCACTCGTCAGTTCAGTCATCTCGTTCCTCCTCAAGTCTGGATTCGTTCTCGGGCGGCTGCGGATCAGGCGCCGACCAGCAGCGGGTGGCGCACGTTGGACATCCGGACGTTCACCGCGGTGTCCTGCAGGCGGAGCACGGAGGCGTCGACGTACTGCGAGCGGCCCAGGTGTTCCTCGGCCACCCCGGCCTGACGCACGGACGAGCGCTCGAGCCGGCCGAACCGCCCGACGAAGCGCACCGCGCGCCGCTCCGGAGTCGCCACCGACGGAAGCGCGGCGGCGTCCAGCGCCGCGGCGTCGAGCACCGCCCGCAGCTGACCGCGCAGCTCGCGCTGCCCGGCGAACACCTCGGCGGCGAACGGCTGGCCAGCCAGTCCGATCAGCACCCCGGCCTGCCCGGGCAGCGGCCGCAGGTCGGACCAGTCGATGCCCCGCTCGGCGTCCATCCGGCGGACCAATGACTGGGTCGGGTTGTCCGTGCCGGCCGTGCGCTGGGCCACCCGGCTCCAGACCTCGTGCTGGACGTCGTTCCCGCTGCGGATCGCCTCACGGACCCACGGGGTGGCGCGCCGCCCGTGGGTGCGCTGCTCGGCGTCCCCGCCCCAGCGGCCCTGCTCGACGCAGGCCACCTGGATCGGCACCTGCTGGTGGACGCCGACCACCATCGGTCGGGTGGCCATCCGGTGCTGCCACCCGCCTTCGAAGAGCTGGCCCTCCAGGACCAGGGTCGGGCGGTCACCCGGGTTGCCGACCACCAGCGTGTCGACCTGCGGACCGTCCTCGGTCTCGCGCACCTCGAGGTGGCGGGTGGACAGGGTGTGCGGGGTCAGCCCCGTGCGCTGCGTCCACAGCGGGAAGACGGTCATGGAGCCGCGGGTCGTGCCCTGGCCGACGTGTACCTTCAGCATGGTTTCCTCCTTGGTCCCGGCCCGGTCGGGCCGACGAGGAGGACTTTGTCGGAGGTGGCCATTTTGGAGGGGTTACCCGGGTAACCCTCGGCTGCTCCTGAGCGGCTCAGCGCAGCTGCGGAGGCAGGTCGTCCCAGGTGATCACGCGGGTGACCCGTGTCAGGTAGAAGCCCAAGTGGTCGGTGTCGCGCAGGTCGAGCCAGCGCTCCCGGTTCACCTTGCGGCGGACGTCGTTCAGGGTGTTCTTCACCGACTGCTCGCTCTTGCTCAACACCTGAGCGGTGTGCTTGGAGATGTTGACCGGCTTCGGAGTGCGGTCCAGCAGGTGGCGGTACGCAACCGCGAGTACCTCGCGCTGGTTGGCGGTCAGTTCGACCTCGTGCGCGACGTAGGCCGTCTCCGGGTTTCGAGCTGCGCTGCGGTCGGGGGAGTTGCGCAGGACGGGGAGCCCCTCCGCGACGTCCGCGCCGATGATGACCTGGAGGTTCAGCTCCTGGTCGAGGTCAAGGAAATGGACCAGCGTGCGACCGGGCTGGAGTGCCACCATCGCGCGTCCCCGGAACACGTGCTGGCCCACGTACTTGCTGAGCACCATCGCGCGTGAGCGTCCGAGCTGGAGCACCCAGCCGCGGTCGAAGGGGACAAGGCGTCCCAGACGGCTCGGGACCCAGGAGTTCCCGATGTGCAGGCCGGCGTACGGGAGGCGGCCCATCGTCACGGACT
>JAZQNT010000304.1:0-7245 GCA_045627505.1 Nocardioides sp. | reverse complement strand
GTTCATGACGGGGATGCGTCCGACCATTGCTCCAACCTTGCTGAGGGGGCACCCACGGGGGAGGCGCTGACCCGGGGGCCTGTACCCAATGCCGTCGTCCAGCCTCGGGTCCGGAAGCGTCGGGTGGCGGTTCCGGTGCCGCGAGTGTGGCGCGATCCGTGCTGTCACGCGGGCGACACGACGGGCCGTCGCCGCGATGTCACGTGAAAGACCCGGGACCGTCACGCGGGGGGCGGCAGACGCCTGACCGGGCGGCGGCTGCTGGGCTACGGTCGAGCGGTGCGCGCCATCCCCCGCGCGCACTGCGCCACGTAGGCCGCGGCAGCTCCGCCGAGCAGCAGTGGCGCGATCACCGCGGCCAGGTTGGAGTTGGCCTGCTTGAGCCCGAGGAACACGCCGGTGCAGGCGGCGCACCCGTCGAGGTGCGCCTTCATCCGCGAGTTGTCGCGCCGGGAGGTGGCCCCGCGCACGTAGTCGCCCATGTTCTGGCGGGCCCACCGACAGGTGTCGGTCTCGATGTCCGCACCGTGCTGGGCCAGCAGTGTCTCCTGCAGGCCCTCGCGGGCCCGGTGGGCCAGAGCCCCCACGGAGCTGGTGCTCATGCCCAGCAGGGGGGCGACCTCGGCCGGTTCCTGCCCCTCGACCTCGGTGTGCCACAGCACCATCTGCCAGGGCTCGGGGAGCGCGGCGAAGGCCCGTGCCGCGTTCACGGCCGCTGAGTTCGCGACCGCCGCGCTACTGGCCGCCGCGTTCTCGACCCCCGCCGCCGTCGTGTCACGGAACAGGACGCCGGGCTCCGTCGCCTCGACGTCGTCGCTGGGCTGCAGCGGGGAGGCGAATCGGTGACCGTCCACCGCGGCGCTGCGCAGCACGGTGAGCAGGAAGGCGCGGAAGGCGACATCCGGCCCGCCACCGCCCTGCAGGACCCCGAGGACCTGCGCGAACGCGTCGGCGACGAGGTCGTCGACGTCCGCGGCTGGGACCAGTTGACGTGCAAGCCGTCGGGCCGCCTCCACGTGCCGTGCGGAGAGCAGGCCGTAGGCGGAGACGTCGCCGGCGCGCACTGCGGCGATGAGTTCGGCGTCCCCAGGCCCGTTGCCGGGGTCGATGCCAGTCCCGTCGCCGGGGTCCTCGTGCAGTGGCTGTGCTCTCGTCATGATCCCCCACCCGCATGACCAGCGGCCCGAGTCGGTCACCGCTGATCCAGCGTAACGAGCGGATCGCCGGGCGCACAGGGCTCCGGTGCGGGATCGGGGCCGTTCCTCGCTCCTGGTCCGTTCCGTGCGGCAGCGCCTCGGGCCGTGCCTGACGTAGGTTGGAGCCATGTGTGGTCGCTACGCCTCGAGCAGCCGTCCCGAGGACCTCGTCGAGGAGTTCGAGGTGGTCGAGAACCGGGTCGGCACCGCGCTCGAGGCCGACTACAACGTGGCGCCCACCAAGGAGGTGTACGCCGTCCTGGAGCGGCCGGCACGCACGGGGCACGTCGGGCAGAGGTACCCGCAGGCGCGTCAGCTGAGGGCGGTGCGCTGGGGACTGGTCCCGTCCTGGGCGAAGGATCCCTCGATCGGCAACCGGATGATCAACGCCCGGCTCGAGACGGCGGGGGAGAAGCCCGCCTTCCGCAAGGCCTTCCGGAAGCGTCGGTGCCTGCTCCCCGCGGACGGTTACTACGAGTGGTACGCCCCGGAACCGACGTCCACGAAGGAGGCGGGCGGCAAGGCGCGCAAGCAGCCGTACTTCATCCGCCCCGCGGACGGTTCGGTCCTGGCGATGGCCGGGCTCTTCGAGATCTGGCGCGATCCCACGTTGCCGCCCGACCATCCGGACCCCTTCCGCTGGACCTGCACGGTGCTGACCACCTCGGCCCCCGACGACCTGGGGCGGATTCACGAACGGATGCCGCTGATGGTCACGCCCGGCCGGCGGGACGCCTGGCTGGATCCCACCGTGGACGACCCGGACCGGGTCCACGCGCTGCTGACCCCTGGGGCGCCGGGCACGCTGGAGGCCTACCCCGTCTCGCGGGCGGTCAACGACGTGCGCAACAACGGAGCCCACCTGCTGGACCCGCTCCCGCTGGAGGGTGGGCACGACGCCGGCCCCGGGGAGCAGATGACCCTGATCGGAGACCAGGACCTATGACCGCGAGCACCCCTGCAGACGCCCGCCCGGTCAGCGCGACCGGCCCGGTGGCCGAGGAGTACGTCCTCGAGACTCCGCACGGTGAGGGACGGCTGGTGCTGAGGCGTCCGGAGTCGGACCCTTTGGCCGTGCTGCTGCTCAGCCACGGTGCGGGCGGGGGGATCGAGGCGCCCGACCTGGCCGCACTGGCCCGGGACCTGCCCGAGCAGGGGGTGGCGGTCGGGTTGTTCGAGCAGCCGTGGCGCCGGGCCGGACGCCGGCTGGCCACCGCGCCGAAGACGTTGGACGCCGCCCTCGTGGTCGCCGCGGGACGGGTCCGGGAGGAGTTCCCCGACGTGCCCCTGGTGCTGGGAGGACGTTCGGCCGGCGCCAGGTCGGCGTGCCGAAGCGCCCTCGTGGTCGGCGCGAGCGGTGTCCTGGCGCTGGCCTTCCCGCTGCACCCGCCGGGCCGACCGGAGAGGTCCAGGCTGGAGGAGCTGACCACCGCCGGAGTGCCGACCCTGGTGCTGCAAGGGGAGCGGGACACCTTCGGGCGTCCCGAGGAGTTCCCCGACGACGTCGAGCTCGGGGTGGTCCCGGGGGGTGACCACTCCTTCGCGGTGCTCAAGCGAGGGGACGTCACGGCCGACGACGCCCTGGCGGTGATCGTGGAGAGCACGCTCGAATGGGTGGTGCGTCAGGGTGCGGGAACAACTGAGGAGGAAGCAAGGTTGTGCTGACGTGCTCACGATCCTCGAACCCCACGACTCCGCGGAGCGCGATCTCGGGCCTGCCGCCGTCAGCGGTGGCCGGGTGTCCAGAGGGGCGACGCTAGTGTGGGACCCGATGACTGAATCCATGGTGGAAGAGACCGACGCACAGCGCGCCGAGCGCTTCGAGCGTGACGCCCTGCAGTACCTCGACCAGCTCTACTCGGCCGCCCTGCGGATGACCCGCAACCCCGCTGACGCGGAGGACCTGGTGCAGGACACCTTCGCGAGGGCCTTCAGCTCGTTCCACCAGTTCAAGGCTGGCACGAACCTGAAGGCGTGGTTGTACCGCATCCTCACCAACACGTTCATCAACACGTATCGCAAGAAGCAGCGCCAGCCGCAGCAGTCCATGTCCGAGGACGTGGAGGACTGGCAGCTCGCGCGCGCCGACTCGCACATGTCCGGCGGGATGAAGTCCGCCGAGACCGAGGCGCTGGAGCACCTGCCCGACTCCGAGGTGAAGTCCGCGCTGCAGCGCCTGCCCGAGGAGTTCCGCCTGGCCGTCTACCTGGCCGACGTCGAGGGCTTCGCGTACAAGGAGATCGCCGAGATCATGGGGACGCCCATCGGCACCGTGATGTCCCGGCTGCACCGGGGGCGTCGCCAGCTGCGCGACCTCCTCTCCGACTACGTGCGTGACAACGATTTGCTGCCCGAGGCGACGGTCGCGAAGTCGGCCAAGGGATCGAAGAAGGGCGAGAAGGCATGAGCGAGGAGCACCTCTTCGGCCAGGAGCACGACGGCTGCGCTGACTACCTTGAGCGCATCGTCTACTTCCTGGACAACGAGCTGGACGACGCCGACTGCAGTGCGGTGCGCGAGCACCTCGACGAGTGCGGTCCATGCCTGGCCAAGTACGACCTGCAGAAGACCGTGAAGGCCGTCGTCGCTCGATCCTGCAGCGAGGAGGCTCCGCGCTCGCTCCGCGATCGCGTCCTGGTGCAGATCCGCGAGGTCCAGGTCCGCATCACACGGGAGTGAAGCAGGCGCCGGGCGGGTTGGCCGCGCAGCGCCGAACGCGCGTGCAGCGGGGCCTGATTCGCCTCCACCACCTCTCGTTTGAGAGGATGGACATCTCTGACATCCAGGAGGAACACCATGGGCAAGACCGGTCGCAAGCGCCGCGCTCGTAAGAAGAAGGGCGCGAACCACGGCAAGCGCCCCAACGCCTGAGCGCGTAAAGCATTCGGACCCCCAGCCACACGGCCGGGGGTCCACTGCATTTGGGGCTGCATTTCGGGCTGCACCTAGGGCTGCATTTCGGGCTGCACCTAGGGCTGCATTTCAAGGGGCTGCATTTCGGGCAGCCGTCGCCGTCCGTTCGCCGTCGGGGGTGTTGGGCCTGCTCAGGCCTCGAAGAGGTCCACCGCGGTGCTGCGGATGGCCTCGGCGAGCACCAGCAGGAGGTCGGCGCGGGCGGCGGGACGCTCCGCCCCCAGGACCAACCGCAGGTGCATGGCCCGGAGCAGGTCCTGGGCGTTCTGACGGGCACCGGCATCCGCCCTGGTTGCCCGACGTCGTGCGCGCGCCCCGTGCGCGAGCCGCAGGGCCCAGGGCTCGAGAACGCGCACCGTCAGGACGTCGCGCGACACGGCGTGCACCGCTGCCCGCGCCAGCAGGTCGAGGTCGGCTGCGGGGAGTCGGTCGGTGGCGGCCAGCACCCGGTCGGCCACCACGTCCAGCAGCACCGTGAGCCCGATCTCGTCGAGGTGTCGGGAGTCGGCCAGCGCGGCCAGTACGTCCGCGCCGTGCCCCACCGGTCCGGGACCGGGGAGGAGCGGCGCGGTGGGGGTGTCGGGCTCGCGGACGATCCAGGTGAAGACCGCGTCCGCCCAGCGCAGCACCGTGTCCTGGTGGACCAGGTGGCGCTCGTTGTCGCGGCGCACCACGGTCGCCAGCACCTGTGCGGAGCCGGCGCGGCGGAGCACCGGGGAGTTCTCCGCCGTGTGGTCCTGACCGGAGGCGCCCGAGGCGAGGGAGCCGAGGTGTGCGGAGGTGCCGCCCTGCGCGGATGTGGCGGTGCCGTGCGCGGTCGCTCGGCCCTGGTTCAGGGCCAGCCCGGCGGTCATGCCGTCGCCGACAGCGGAGAGGAGTTCGTCGTGCACCCCGTTGCTCACCCAGGCGAGCAGGGTGGGCAACGCGACTCGGTCGCGGACCTCGGGGTCCGGGGAGCCGAGCTCGCGGGTGAGGGCCACCGTGGCCTCGCTCAGGGACGTGCCCTCGGGGAGGTCCACGGAGACGGCTGCTCGTCGACGAGCGGACCTTCCCGCATCGTCCTCGTGTCCGGTCTCCGGGGAGGGCATGTGCCCCATCCTGCCACCGCTCCGGTGGAATCCATGACATGGCCGTGAAGGTGGGGCGTCCGGTGTGACGCGGGTCGTCCGGAGTGCCCGGGACGCCGTGGACCGTGCCTCGGCGTCGAGCGTTCGGGGAGGGGGCCTAGGGTGACCCTGTGCCCTCGCTGAACGAACTGGTGCGTGCCCACACCACCCTCGACGCCGCCGACGTCGACTGGTTGAACCGGTTGATGGCGGACTGGCAGATCATCGCCGACCTCTCCTTCGCCGACCTCGTCCTGTGGTTGCGTGACCACGAGGACCGCGGCTACTGGGCGGCTGCCCAGATGCGCCCCACCACGGGACCGACCGCCCTCTTCGACGACGTCGTGGGCACCTTCCTGCCCGTCGGCAGGCGCCGGATGCTCGACCAGGCGTGGGAGCAGCAGCGCCTGATCCGCGAGGGGGACCCGGACTGGAGCGAGGACGTCCCGGTGCGGGTGGAGGTGATCCCGGTGCGCCGTGACGACCGGGTGATCGCCCTGATCGCGCGCAGCACCAACCTGTTGGGCGTGCGTACCCCCAGCCGGCTCGAGCTCGCCTACGTCCAGACCGCCTCCGACCTCACCCAGATGATTGCCAGGGGCTACTTCCCGACGGACGCCCAGCGCAGCGACGACGCCGACACCCCGCGCGTGGGCGACGGATTCATGCGGGTGGACGCCTCGGGGCGGGTTACCTACGCCTCGCCCAATGCGCTGTCGGTGTACCGCCGACTCGGGCTCCAGGGCGACCTCGCCGGGCTGGTGCTGGGCGACATCACGCGTGACCTGATCCCGGCGCGGCGCCGGGCGGACGAGGAGACGCTGAGCGCGGTGCTCAGCGGCAAGGCACACCGCGACGCCGAGATCGTCACGGACGGCGCCTCCGTGGTCGTGCGCGCCGTTCCGCTGCGTCCGCGGGGGGAGCACATCGGTGCCCTCGTGCTGCTGCGCGACGTCACCGACCTGCGTCGGCGTGACCGGGAACTGGTGACCAAGGACGCCACGATCCGCGAGATCCACCACCGGGTGAAGAACAACCTGCAGACGGTGGCGGCCCTGCTGCGACTGCAGGCGCGACGCATCGACGTCCCCGAGGCCAAGGCGGCGCTGACGGAGGCGGTGCGGCGGGTCGGCTCGATCGCGATCGTGCACGAGACCCTGAGCCAGGCGGTGGAGGAGCACGTCGGGTTCGACGAGATCGCCGACCGGTTGGCGCGGATGGTCTCCGATGTCTCGGCCATGGAGACGCCCGTGCAGATCCGCCGGGTGGGGTCGTTCCAGAGGCTCGCGTCCGAGACAGCCACGGCTCTGGCCATGGTGATCACGGAGGTGCTGCAGAATGCCGTCGAGCACGGGTACCCGGACGGGGCCACGACTGCCGACGGCCCCGCGACGCCGGGCGTCCAGGAGGACACCGCGACGCGCGGGAACATCGTCTTCTCGGTCCTGAGGGCTGGGGGGCGCCTCCAGGTCGACGTCGTTGACGACGGGGTGGGACTACCGGCCGGGTTCGACCTGGACTCGTCGACCAACCTGGGGCTCTCGATCGTCCGGACCTTGGTGGAGTCCGAGCTGGGGGGCCGCCTCACGATGGGTGCGGGGCCTCAAGGAGTGGGCACCAGGGTTGCTCTCGACGTCCCGGTCGACTGACCCGGCGTCGGGGCTGTCAGGCGGTGCGGACCCGGGCTCGGGCGTTGCGACGCTTGAGGGCGCGGCGCTCGTCCTCGGAGAGCCCTCCCCAGACGCCGTGGTCCTGGCCGGCCTCGAGTGCCCACGAGAGGCAGAGCTCGCGGACGTCGCAGCGACGACAGACTTGCTTGGCCTCCTCGATCTGGAGGATCGCAGGGCCGGTGTTGCCGATGGGGAAGAAGAGTTCCGGGTCCTCGTCGAGGCAGGCAGAACGGTGGCGCCAATCCATGGCTGAGGGTTCCTCATTCCTGGGGTTTGGGGGGAGAAAGACCGCACGAACGGGCCTGTGGACCCGTCGCTACGTGTGTTGCACGGCGGCCTACCGAGTTGTCCGCCACAGAG
>JAZQNT010000303.1:0-1694 GCA_045627505.1 Nocardioides sp. | reverse complement strand
TCATATTTTCGCCGTCGATCATGGGCTGGCTGCCGTTTACGATCTCACGGCCGCGCTTGCTGGCTTCCACAACCAGGGTATAACGGGAAACAGCATGGTTCAGCAGATCAAGTACGCAAGGATCAACAATGGACATTTGGGGTCTCCTCCTCTGTTCTGTTCCTGTTCAGGTTCATTTTGCCGTCATTCGTGAAGCGCGGGAAGGTCGAAGGATCATTCGATCTCCGGGAAGTACCGTTTGGTACTCTGTTTTTCCGCGCGCACAATGCATTCCAGTTCCTGCTCGCGCACGCCGCCCTGCCCTTCGTCCAGGCGGTGCAGGACCAGTCCCTGATGGCCGGGCTGGGGAACATGTACGCCTGCGAGCTGGCCTTCCTGGTGGGGACCCATCCCGCGACGCCCCTCTCGCGCGCGCCGGACGTCGGGCGGGTGGTGACGCTGGCGCGTCGGCTGCTGGCGCAGAACGTGACCAGAGCCGTCCAGTCGACCACCGGGGTGCTCACGCGCGGACGCACCACGTGGGTCTACCGGCAGCAGGCGTGTCGGCGCTGCCACTCCAGCGTCCGGGTCGGCCGCATCGGCCCCGTCGGGGCCGAGCGCAGCACGTACTGGTGCCCGCGCTGTCAGCCGGGCTGAGCCGAGCAGACGCAGGATCGCGTCAGGCCGCGGACGCCACCACGGGCTCGGCGGGACGCTCGACGGTGACCAGGCCGGCCAACCGCTCCTCGCGGGCCACGGCCACGCTCGCCTCACGCAGGACGGCCGAGAGCGGCAGGCCAAGGGCCTGGCAGAGCGAGGCGAGGAGTTCCGAGGAGGCTTCCTTCTGTCCGCGCTCGATCTCGGAGATGTACCCGAGGCTCACACGGGCCTGCGCAGACACCTCACGCAGCGTCAGTCCGCGCTCCATACGCGCGGAGCGCAGCACCTCGCCGAGCGTGCGACGGAACAGCACCATGCGTCCTCCTGCGTGTCTCGCTGCATCTCACGATGCACTGCCGGTCGAGACGATCACCGTGCCTCGACGTGGGGTCAACGCTACCCGACGACTGGTTCTTCCCTGCGCAGGACGGCCCCCAGCAGATCCAGCACCCGGAGGACGGCGGCGTGCTGGATCTCCGCCCGGCTGCCGCTGAGGTCCAGACGCTCCACCTTCACCCCGTCCGGTCCGGCGACCCCCACGAAGACCGTGCCGACGGGAAGGCCGTTCTGCTGGTCGGGACCGGCGACCCCGGTGGTGGAGACACCGAAGTCAGAGCCCAGGAGCGTCCGGACGCCCACCGCCATGGCCGCCGCACACTCGGCCGAGACCACGCCGTGGTCCCGCACCACCTCGTCCGGCACTCTCAGCACCTCGCGCTTCACCCGGGTGGCGTAGGAGACCACGCCACCGAGGAAGGCGCGGGAGGACCCGGGCACCGAGGTCACCGCCGCGGCCACCTGACCGCCCGTCAACGACTCGGCGGTGGCCAAGGTCCAGCCCCTCGCGGACAGTGCACTGACGAGGTCGCAGGTTCCACGAAGCATGTCACCGAGAGTAGGGCGAGGGTCTCGGCGCTCACCACCCCCGTACCGCAGAACCGCATCCGGACCACGGCGGTCTCACCGCAGGCCGAGCGGCGGGGCGCCTGCCCCTCATCCGGCCCCGGCCGAACAAGCGCCCCCCCGTCAAGACGGGGGCCAAGCGGGCTTAGGAA
>JAZQNT010000302.1:0-4057 GCA_045627505.1 Nocardioides sp. | reverse complement strand
GGTAGGTGACCTTCGCCAGTGCACGCGCCGGGGCGAGCTCGGTGACGGTGTCCAGGGCGTCGAGGAGACCGTCGGCCAGGTCGGTGCTCGACCCCTTCCACGCCTGCAGCAGCGCTGCCTGACGGCGGGCGGCCGCTTCCTGGGTGTGCGTGAAGTTCGGGATCTGCGCGTCGTCGAGGGAGCTGGTGGCGAAAGCCGGCACCGCTCCCGTCGTCAGGGTGGAGGGCACCGGCCCGGCGAAGGAGACCGCGTCGACGCTGGTCTGCACCCCGTCGCGTCCCACGAGGCGGTTGAGCCACCCGCTGCGGACCGTGGACCCGGCGTCGGCCGCTTCGAGGATCTCCATCGCCTCGAAGTGCGAACGGTTGCGGGCCGGGAGCCCGGTGGCGTGCACCGCGCCGAAGGTTCCGGCCTTCCACATCGGCAGCAGCGGGGCCAGTGCGGGGTGCAGGCCGAAGTGCGCGTCCGCGGCCAGCAGGGTCGACTTCGGCACCGCGATCGACCTGCGCGCCGCGTAGTAGACGGGGTCGTGGTGCGGGACGACGATGGAGAGACCGTCCGCAGCCCCCCGCATGGAGACCAGCACCAGCACGTTGGGGCGGGAGCCGGGCTGCGCGGCGTGGGCGTAGTTGGTGGAGACGAGGGTGTCACCGAAGACCGCGGTGGTGGCCGCGGCCGCCCCGAGGACGGTGGCGCCCAGGAAACGGCGTCGGCTCAGGGCGGTGGCCTCGACGTAGTCGGGGCAGCCGGCCTGGCAGGCGTCGGCGGGCTGGGCGGTGTGCGAGGACGTCATGGCTCTCACCTGTGCATGTGGTCGGGCGAGTCGAGGATCGTGGCGAGCACGACGGGCAGTTCCCAGGCGATGTCACCGCGCCGGGGTGCGGTGATCCGCTTGCCGTCGCGGGTGAGGACGGTGCCCGCCGCGAGCCCGGTGGCGGTGACGCAGGCGGCGACGAGTTGGGCGCTGGGCGCATGACCCAGCAGCGCGGTGGCGGCCCGGGTCGCGAACTGCTCCACCGTCACCGACCTGCCGCCCATCCAGTGGGTCACCGGCAACAGGGTGGCGTCCTGCTTGGGGTAGTAGCCGAACCCGAGGTTCCAGTGGTAGCGGAAGGAGCCGATCAACCGGGCCGGCGAGGACCAGGACGCCCCGTCGGTCGGTTGGCCGTCGGGCCGGGGCCAGGCGAACGGGGACTGCCCCAGGGAGCGCGACAGCCACAGGATCTGGTTGGCGGTGGAGGAGTCGTTGACCGGACGTCCGATCCGGACTCCCAGGGCGCGCAGGGAGGCAACCACGTCGTCGGTCGGGGTGCGGACCAGTGTGCCGGGGGTGGCGGCACGGAACTCGGGCGAGTCGACCAGGAAGCGCAGCACCGCCGCGATGTCGGTACCGCTGCGCAGGTAGACCTCGGCGAGCCGCTGCACGAAGCCGTCGCTGGGCTCCTCGGTGACGAACCGGGCTGCGAGCTTGCGGGCGAGCCGCAGTGCGGTGACCGGGTGCTTGGCGAGGTAGGTGAGGTAGGCACGGGTGACCGCGCGACCGTCGGGGTCGGCGTTGGGGTGGCTGAAGCCCATGACCTCCACCGGCCCGACCCAGTGGCTCTTCGGCTCGTAGGCGTGCGTCCACGGTGCCCAGGTGGACGAGCGCCACCCGGTGAGGATGCGGGCGGAGTTCTTGACGTCGTCCTCGTCGTAGTGGCCGGTGCCCACGGTGTGCAGCTCGAGGAGCTCGCGGCCCAGGTTCTCGTTGGGCGCCTTGGCCGTCGAGGTGGCGTTGCTGAGGTAGATGCCCATGGACGGATGCGTGATCGCGTCGTGCAGCAGGTCGGTGAACCTGCCCAGCGCGTGCTTGCGGATCGTGCGGTCGTAGTCGGCGCGGTGCGGGAACTGGCCGTCGCTGCCGATGGTCACGTGCAGGTGGTTCTGCCAGAACTCGGTCATCACCTCGTGCACCTGGCGCGAGGAGTGGACACGCCGGGCCAGGGTGCGCCGGGCCAGGTTGGCCTCGACCACCCAGCCCTCCTCCACCTTGGCCAGGTGACGGGCGCCGATCTCGGTGGCGGGGTACTCCAGGCTGGGCCACCAGGTCATGATCTCGTCGCCGAGCGGGTCGGGGACCGAGGCAGGGCTCAGCTGCTTCTCGAACCAGGCCCGCGGTCCGCCGTCCGCCTTCATCTGGGCGGAGAGGTCCTGCACCACACCGGCCTGCGGAGGCAGCGACGTGGCTCCGTAGGTGAACCTCCGCACGAGCAGGGCTTCCGGCAACTGCGGGGCGGCGGGTGCGGGAGCGGGCGTGGGCCTCGGGGTCGCTGTCGGCTTCACCGGTGCCGGGACGGCCTTCTTCTTCTTGGGCGGCGCCTTGTGCAGGCGGTGCTTGCAGGCGTGCTTGCGGCGGCAGGTGTGCTTGCGGTGCTTGGCGCACCGGTGGAAGTGCTTGCACTTCTTTGCATGTCGCTTGGCCTTGCGTCGGGCCGCGGCACCCTTCTTGTCGCTGCTCGCCGCCGCCTCTGTCGGGTCCAGCACGACCGGAGCGACCAGGACAGTGGTGGCCGCCACCGCCAGGCTGCCGGCGCGCCCCAGCAGC
Source organism: Nocardioides sp. (assembly GCA_045627505.1). Taxonomy (GTDB): domain Bacteria; phylum Actinomycetota; class Actinomycetes; order Propionibacteriales; family Nocardioidaceae; genus Nocardioides. Next base: position 1,473 of record JAZQNT010000302.1, on the reverse strand, counting down.
CCGCGGCGGTCAAGGCCGGAGCGTTGCTCGGGCGCGACGTCGCTGGACAGCTCGGTGAGTTTCGACGGGGTGGTCATCGCATCGCCAGTATTGAGGAGGTTCCTGCGACAAGGTGGGCTTTTCTGATTCCACACAAGACCGCTGCCTCGCGCGCGAGCGCGCCCAGCCCCGAAGGACCTCGCCCCGAAAGACCTAGCGTCGTGCGCCGGAGGGCGGTGACCCTCTGCAGAGGGAGCAGGCCAAGCATGCGTCGGATGTTACGCCTGACAACTCCTGAGGCAATCACCTGTGCCGCTTGTGCGGCGCGTCGCCGGGTGCGCGCCCCATGGACCAGACCCTCGGGCCGCCCCCGGGGATCCCCAGCTCACCAGTCACCGCGAACCTCAGACGCTGGTAGAAGGGGATGTTGGCCGGGGCGCTGGTCTCCAGCCGCACCGGCAGGCCCGCGTGGTCGGCCCGGCGCAGCCCATGGACGACCAGGGCCGAGCCCACGCCCCGACCCTGGTGCTCGGGGGCGACGCCCAGGCTCTCCAACGCGACGTGCGGGGCGCGCGTTCGCAGCGGAGCCAGGGCTGCGTCGGCGACGGCGACGGCTCGGGCTCGGTCCCCGACCAAGGTGGCGACCGCAGGAACCACCGCCCTCCACACCTCCGGGGGAACCACGTCGGTGGGCATCCAGATCGCCGCCCCGAGCAGGTCACCGTCCTCCTCGGCGACGGTGAACTCACCGAAGGGCAGGGCGAGTTCGGCCAGGCACAGGCGCTGGATTCCTTCCAGCCGCGACCGGTGCTCGTGCGCGTCGACGGTCCACCGGGTCCAGGGGTGGTCGGCGAACGCGTTGGCCAGGACGCGCGCGGCGGCCTCGACGTCTGCCCCGGTGCCGCGACGCACGGCCGTCATCACCAGCCCCGGGGGTCTGGTCCGCCGCCGGCGGCCAACCGGACGTGCACCGGACCGACGCCACGCGCGCCTCGCACACGAGCACGCCGACGGGCCTCGACGCCGACAGGATCCAGGGGCCCCATGCCGCCATCCTCCCCCACGGATCGCTCGCACGGCGAGCAAGAACTGCACGGACACCTCCGGGGAGGGCGAGACGCAGCCAGCGCGCGTCGGGCCCGCTAGCCTCAGCTCGCCCCGCCGGCGCAGGGCCTGATGGCCCGACTGGGGCGAGGAGCGACCGTCCCGGTGCCGGACCGCTAGACTCAGCGCGGGCCAGGAGCACTGCCGGGGTGAACTACAAGGGAGTTGTCCCGAGGTTTGTCCCGTTCACAACTCCGACCCCCGCCTCCGTAGCTCAGCTGGATAGAGCATCGGCCTTCTAATCCGACGGTCGCAGGTTCGAATCCTGCCGGGGGCACCCACGCGCAGGACCTGCTCCCCGACCGACGCACTCGATCCGGGGGGCGGGTCCTGTGTGCGTTCGGTGGCCGACGGCGGGTGCGGCGCTCCACGGCTAAGTCGGGGGCCAAG
>JAZQNT010000301.1:0-7309 GCA_045627505.1 Nocardioides sp. | reverse complement strand
TCCCTGGCTCACAGAACGACATGGCTACGATCCGACTTCCCACGACGTGGACTTCCGCGCCCGCCCGCAGAGCGACGAGGAGGCGGAGTTCCTCGCCGACCACGTCGCCGCGCGACTCGCGGGGAGCCCGGGGAGCGTGACGTACGCAGACCTCGAGAGGGCCGAGACTGTGGTGCTCGTCGGGCTGGAGCCCGAGGACGAGGCGGGCACGCTCTTCCTGCGGCTGCGTTCGGCGGTCCGTGACCACGGGACCCGGGTGGTGACGATCGCCCCGTTCACCAGCCGGGGTTCGGCGAAGCTGGACGCCCACCTGGTGCGCACCGCGCCCGGGGACGAGGCCGCCGCCCTCGGTCCGGGCGCGGAGATGCCGCTCGCCGAGGTGCTGGACGCGACGTCGGTGATCCTGGACGGGGAGCGACTGGCCGGAGTCCCGGAAGGTTTCCCTGCAGCCGTGGAGCTGGCGGCGACCACCGGCGCCCGACTGGCCTGGGTGCCGCGTCGGGCCGGCGACCGCGGAGCCGTCGAGGCGGGCCTGCTGCCCGGCCTGCTTCCCGGGGGGCGACGGGTGGACGAGCCCGCGGACCGCGCCGAGCTGGAGGAGCTGTGGGGGGCGAGCATCCACGACGCCCCCGGCCGCAGCCTGGCCGAGATGGTCACGGCCGTGCGGTCCGGGGACCTGGACGCCCTCGTGGTGGGTGGGCTCGACCCGGACGACACCGCCGACCCGGAGGCGTTCCGGGCAGCCGTGGCGGCAGCCGGGTTCGTGTTGTCCCTGGAGATGACGTGGACCGACGTCTCGCGCGCCGCCGACGTGGTGCTGCCGGTGGCCCCGGTGACCGAGCGGGCAGGGGCGTTCCTCACCTGGGACGGCCGGGTCCGAGACTTCGCCGCGGTCATGGACGTGCCCGGCAGCCTGCCCGAGGCCGAGATCCTGGCGGAGGTGGCACACGAGGTGGGCCGTCCGCTGGGGGCGTTCGACGTCGACGCGGTGCGCCGGGAGCTGGACGCTCTCGGGCCGGCGTCCCGTGCGCCGCGGCAGCGGGCCGTGCCGAGTGGCTTCGCGCCCGCCGTGCCCGCGGAGGGCGAAGCGTCGGGCGGCCTGCGGCTCGCCACCTGGCGCCAGCTCATTGACCACGCCTCCCTGCTGGCGGACGAGGCCTCCCTGCTGGCCACGATGCGGACCCCCGTGGTGGCGCTGGCGGCGGAGGTGGCAGCGGAGCTGGGCGTCGGGCCCGGTGACCTGCTGGAGGTGGCGGGGAACCGCGGCGTCTGGCACCTGCCGGTGGCGGTGGCCGACCTGCCCCGTGACACGGTCTGGGTGCCGACCCGGTCGCACGGTCGTGGCGTCTGGGCCGGACTGGCCTCGCCGGGCAGCCGGGTGCAGGTCAGGCCGGTGGCGTCGCCGGTGTCTGCCGCTGGTCCTGAGGGCCCGCAGCCTGAGGGCTCGCAGCCTGAGGGCCAGCAGGAGGTGCCCCGATGAGCGACGAGCTGGCGATCTTCGGGCACGACCCGGGCTGGGTGGTGCTGCTCAAGGCGGTGATGGTCTTCGTCGTCCTGGTGCTGCTGACCCTGTTCAACATCTGGTTCGAGCGTCGGGTGGTGGCCCGGATGCAGCACCGCGTGGGCCCCAACCGCAACGGTCCGTTCGGGTTGCTGCAGTCGCTGGCCGACGGCACGAAGCTGATGTTCAAGGAGGACATCATCCCGAGCGCCGCCGACAAGGTGGTCTTCGTCGTGGCTCCGCTCGTGGTGGTGGTCCCGGCCTTCGTGACCTTCTCGGTGATCCCCTTCGGACCCGAGGCGCACATCCCGTTCACCGACCGGACGACCCCGCTGCAGCTGACCGACATGCCGGTGGCGGTGCTCTTCGTGCTGGCCGTCGCCTCGATCGGGATCTACGGGATCGTGCTGGCCGGATGGTCGTCCGGTTCCACGTACTCACTTCTCGGCGGGGTCCGCTCGAGCGCCCAGATGATCTCCTACGAGATCGCGATGGGGCTCTCGTTCGTGGCGGTCTTCCTGTTCGCCGGGTCGATGTCGACCTCGCAGATCGTTGCCGCCCAGGACGACGCCTGGTTCGGGCTGGTGCTGCTGCCCTCGTTCGTGGTCTACGTGATCGCGATGGTGGGCGAGACCAACCGTGCTCCCTTCGACCTGCCCGAGGCGGAGGGCGAGCTGGTGGGCGGGTTCCACACCGAGTACTCGGGCATGAAGTTCGCCATGTTCTTCCTCGCCGAGTACATCAACATGGCCACCGTCGCGGCACTGGCCACCACGCTCTTCCTCGGCGGCTGGCATGCCCCCTTCGGGCTGGCGTCGCTGTGGCCGGGCGCCAACGAGGGATGGGTGCCGGTGATCTGGTTCTTCGCCAAGGTGCTGTGCTTCATCTTCGGGTTCATCTGGTTGCGCGGAACCCTGCCCCGGCTGCGCTACGACCAGTTCATGGCGTTCGGGTGGAAGTTCCTGATCCCCGGTTCGCTGGCGTGGATCGTGCTGGTCTCGGGGGTGCGGGCGGTGGCCCTGGACCGTGGGCTCTCCGAGGGCGCCCTGTCGGTGGCCGTCTCCGCCGCCGGCCTGGTGCTGGTCCTGGCTGTCCTGACCACGGCAAGTCTGCGGCGGGGGGCTGAGGCTCCGGCTCCGCCTTCCCGGCCCCCGGACGGCGCGGCCAGGGGGGGAGCGGCCAGGGGGGGACGGGCCGGTGGGGGAGCGGCCAGTGGGGGACCGGCCCATGGCCCGCCCTATCCCGTCCCACCCATGCCGGTCGCAGGGGCCGTGCGGGGTGCGGCCGCGCCGTTGACGTTCGCCAGCCCACCCGCGTCCCAGCAGCAGGAGGTCCGATGAACGAGGTCGAACGCCATTCCGAGGGACCGGTCGAGCCGCCGTCGGGTGACGAGGAGCGCCGCCCGTCCCTGGGAGAGCGGCTCCGGAAGCGGGTCGTCGACCCGGTGGCGGGATTCGGCGTCACCTTCTCGACGATGTTCCGGGCGCCGGTCACCGAGCAGTACCCCGAGCAGAAGGAGCCGACCGCTCCGCGGTTCCACGGTCGCCACCAGCTCAACCGCTGGCCGGACGGCCTCGAGAAGTGCGTCGGCTGCGAGTTGTGCGCGTGGGCGTGCCCGGCCGACGCGATCTTCGTCGAGGGAGCCGACAACACCGAGGAGGAGCGCTACAGCCCCGGCGAGCGCTACGGCGCCGTCTACCAGATCAACTACCTGCGCTGCATCCTGTGCGGACTCTGCGTCGAGGCCTGTCCGACCCGGGCCCTGACCATGACGAACGAGTACGAGCTGGCCGACGACAGTCGGGGCTCGCTCATCTGGGAGAAGGGCGACCTCCTCGCCCCGCTCCAGCCGGAGATGGAGGAGCCTCCGCACCCGATGCGCCTGGCCGAGGACTCCCGGGCGTACTACCGCGGCGAGTTCACCGGCGGTCCGGTGCACCGGCACGGCGACGCCGAGCAGGCCCCGTCGGAGCAGGCCAGACGGGAGGGCGACGAATGACCGCCTTCTGGGTCCTGGCCCCGGTGATGGTGCTGGCCGCGCTCGGGATCCTCGTGGTGAGTCGGGCCGTGCACGCGGCGCTGCTGCTGGCCGTGGTGATGATCAGCCTGGCGGTGCTCTACCTGGGCCTGGACGCGCCGTTCCTCTTCGTCGTGCAGATCATCGTCTACACCGGCGCCATCCTGATGCTGTTCCTGTTCGTGCTGATGCTGGTGGGGGTCGACCACTCCGACTCCCGGGTGGAGACCATCCCCGGCCAGCGCCTCCTCAGCCTCGTGGCCGGCGCCCTGCTGGCCCTGACGCTCGGCATCGGGGCGGCCCAGATCAGTCTGGGGACGGCGGTCGGGTTGGAGCGCGCCAACGCCCCGGGCAACGTGCGTGCCCTGGCCGACCTGCTGTTCAGTCGGTGGATCTTCGCCTTCGAGGCCACCAGCGCCCTGCTGGTGACCGCCGCGGTCGGAGCGATGGTCCTCACCCACCGGGAGCGCGAGCGCCGGGTGGGCCAGTCGGAGCTGTCCGCCCGCCGGCTGCGCGAGTTCGCCGAGTCCGGCAGGCCGCTCGGGCCGCTGCCGTCGCCGGGCGTCTACGCCAGGAGCAACGCGGTGGACACGCCCGCCCTGCTCCCGGACGGCACTCCGGCGGGCATCTCGATCAACCGCACCCTGGTGGCCCGTGGACAGGTCCGCTCGGCCACCGCGGAGGCGCAGTGGGTGGACGAGGTGCTCGACGAGCTGGCCGGCCGGGCCGAGCCGCTCGGCGATGCGGGCCGGGTCGGGACAGGCCAGGTCGAGACAGGCCAGGTCGGGACAGGCCAGGTCGAGACAGAGGAGGGCCGGGGCTGATGGAGACCACACCTCACCTGGTGCTGGCGGCGTTGCTGTTCAGCATCGGCGCCGTCGGGGTCCTGGTGCGCCGCAACGCGATCGTGGTGTTCATGTGCGTGGAGCTGATGCTCAACGCCTGCAACCTCACCTTCGTCGCCTTCGCCCACCAGCACGGCAACCTCGAGGGTCAGACGGCCGCTTTCTTCGTGATGGTGGTCGCCGCGGCCGAGGTAGTGGTCGGGCTGGCCATCATCATGGTCGTCTTCCGCTCGCGTCGATCGGTCTCGGTCGACGACGCCAGTCTGCTGAGGCACTGACGTGGGAGGGGACCCGATGACGCAGGCGCATCTCGCGCGCACTGGTGACCACCTCGTCCGGGCGGCGGGCGACGGGACGGTGCCGGTGCTGCATCCCGTCGCCGCGGACGGGATCTTCCAGCTGTTGTGGCTGGTGGTGGCGCTCCCGCTGGCCGGCGCGGCCCTGCTGCTGGTGGTCCCGCCGCTGCTCCGCGGCGGTGCTGCCCGGCTCGTCGAGCGTCACGGGCACTGGGTCGGGGTCGTCGCCTCCGGTGCCTCCTTCCTGCTCTCGACGGCGCTCTTCGTGGCCCTGCTCAGGCGCGGTGAGGAGGAGCGTCAGGTCTCCCAACACCTGTGGACCTGGTTCCGGACCGGCGCCTGGGACGTCGGGTTCGACCTCCTGCTGGACCCGCTCAGCGTGCTCTTCCTCCTGCTGATCACCGGGGTCGGGACGCTGATCCACGTGTACTCGGTCGCCTACATGGAGCACGACGAGCGGCGTCGGCGCTTCTTCGGCTACCTCAACCTCTTCGTGGCCGCGATGCTGCTGCTGGTCCTGGGCGGCAACTTCCTGGTGCTCTTCCTGGGCTGGGAGGGCGTGGGCCTGGCCTCGTACCTGCTGATCGGTTTCTGGCAGCACAAGCCGTCCGCGTCCTCGGCCGCGCAGAAGGCGTTCGTGATGAACCGTGTGGGTGACGTCGGACTCGCGCTGGGCGTCGGCCTGCTCTTCGCCACGTTCGGCACCACCGACTTCGTCGCCGTGAGCGCCGCGGCCGGGCGGGTGGGGGAGTCCACGATGACCGCGCTGGGTCTGCTCCTGCTGCTGGCGGCCTGCGGCAAGTCCGCGCAGGTGCCGCTGCAGGGCTGGTTGCTGGACGCGATGGAGGGCCCGACGCCGGTCTCCGCGCTGATCCACGCCGCCACCATGGTCACCGCCGGTGTCTACCTGGTGGTGCGCTCCAACTTCGTCTTCGAGTGCGCGCCCGTCGCCCAGACGGCGGTGGTGGTGGTGGCCGTGGTGACGCTCCTGTACGGCGCGGTGATCGGGTGCGCCAAGGACGACGTGAAGAAGGTGCTGGCGGCGTCCACGATGAGCCAGATCGGCTACATGATGCTCGCGGCCGGGCTCGGGGTGGCCGGGTACGCGTTCGCGATCCTGCACCTGCTCACCCACGGCTTCTTCAAGGCCACCATGTTCCTCGGCGCCGGGTCGGTGATGCACGGGATGGACGACGAGGTCGACATGCGCCGCTACGGACGGCTGGCCCACGTCATGCCCATCACCTACGCGACCTTCGCGATGGGCTACCTGGCGATCATCGGCTTTCCCGGGTTCTCCGGCTTCTGGTCGAAGGACAAGGTGATCGAGAGTGCGCTGGCCGACAACACCCTCGTGGGACTGCTCGCCCTGCTCGGGGCGGGAATCACCGGCTTCTACATGACGAGGCTCTTCCTGATGACGTTCTGGACCGACCAACGCTGGCGCGCCGGGGTCCACCCGCACGAGTCACCGAAGCTGATGACCGTGCCACTGGTGCTGCTGGCCGGCGCGTCGGTGCTGGGCGGGGTGCTGCTGGTGGGCGACTGGATCGTCGACTTCCTGACCCCTGTGGTCGGGACGACCGAGCACCTGGAGCCACCGATCCCGGCGTTGGCGATCACCGCCCTGATCACGCTCACCGTGGTGATCGGTGTGCTGCTGGCCTGGTTCGCCGTCGGGCGCCGTGACGTCCCGGTGGTCGCGCCGCGCGGCACGCTGCTCACCCGGGCGGTCCGGGCCGACCTGTACGCCGACGCGGCCACCGAGACCCTGGTGGTCGAACCGACCAGGCGGCTGGCCGGGAACGCGGTGGTCTTCGACCGCCACGTCGTGGACGGTGCCGTCGAGGGCGGCGCGGAGATCACCGGCCTGCTCTCGACCGTGCTGCGCAAGGCCCAGAACGGGTACGTGCGCAGCTACGCACTCTCGATGGTGGGCGGCGCGGTCTCGGTGGTGCTGCTGTTGTGGGTGGTGAACCTGGGATGAGCGACTTCCCCGTGCTGACCCTGACCATCCTGGTGCCCCTCGTCGGCGCCGTGCTGGTGGCGGCCGCGCCGGTGGGCGACGCGCTCGCGAAGCGGATCGGCCTCGGCTTCGCGCTCGCCGCGACCGTGCTGCCGGTGGCCACGTGGATCGCCTTCGACCCCGACGGCGGTCAGCAGTTCACCGAGACCTACTCCTGGATCAGCGTCTTCGGCGCGCACTGGGCCCTGGGGGTGGACGGCATCTCGCTGGTGCTGGTGCTGTTGACCGTCTTCCTGGTCCCCGTGGTGGTGGCGGCCGACTGGCGACGCGTGGACGCCGGGCGCCCGCGCCGGTTGGTGGCCTGGATGCTCGCGCTCGAGGCACTCACCCTGGTGGTCTTCACCGCCACCGACGTCTTCCTGTTCTACGTCGTCTTCGAGGCGGCGTTGATCCCGGCGTACTTCCTGGTTGCCGGGTACGGCAGCGGCGGCGACCCGTCCGGGCGCACGGACACCGGCACGCGGAGCCTGGCAGTGCGGGGCATGGCGCGGTCCGAGGACGCGGCCCGGGGTCGGGCCGCGGCGAAGTTCCTGCTGTACCAGCTGGCCGGTGGGCTGGTGATGCTAAGTCGGAGGCCAAGCGGTCTTAGGAAACAATAGAGAGGGACAACTCCTTGGGTCACAG
>JAZQNT010000300.1:0-3769 GCA_045627505.1 Nocardioides sp. | reverse complement strand
GGCGCGGCTCGGCCGGGCCGGGATCTCGCGGAGCGGGGCCGGGGCACCGACGGCGAGCGGGGCGAAGAAGTCCTTGGCAGTGCGCATGGGCCGGAGGATAACCGCGTGCGGCTACCCGGCGGTATGAAATGTCCCGGGGGTGGACAGAACTGTGCCGTCAAAGGTGCGGAGGGCGCGGTTGGGGGGGGCGGCCGAGCGGGCAGCGGAACGGGCCTCACTGGTGGCGGCGCCACCAGCGCCGGGCGGGGGCCTCGCTCTGCTGCCGGGCGAGCTGCGCGCGCTGGGTCTCTCGTCGGGCCGCCTGCCGCTCGCGCCACCGCTCGACCTCGGTGTCCACGTCGCGCTTCTTGGTGACGACCGGGATGGCGGGGGCGTTGCCCACCGGTGGGGTGTAGACGGCCCGGTGGACGGCGGCGTTGAACTCCTCGACCGCGTCCCGCACGCCCGCCTCGACGGTGATCCGGTCGAGCCGACCGTCGAGCTCGAGGTCGTCCTTGCGGACCTGGAGCGCAGGCGGGAGGACGCCGGTGATGTGCTCGCGCTCGATCAGCTTCTCGAGCCACCAGTTGGGGCCGTGCTCGGTGCCGAGTCCCTCGATCGGCTTGCCCGCGCCCGGCAGGTTGTCGAAGTCGCCCCGCTCCTGCGCGCGGCGGATCTGCTGCTCCACCCACTGGGTCTGGTGCCGGATCCGCTCCTGCGCAGCCGACCGCCCGGTGCGCTCGTCGCGCTCCGGGTCGCGAGGACGTCGGTCGGGGCTCTCGGTCATCACTTCGACGGTAACGCTGGGGGCGGTATCTCTGGGATGGTGCACGAGCCGGCTGGCTGGCTGGTTGGGGGAGGGAGGGCCCTCAGGTGAGCGGCATCGCGTCCTCGCCCTCGAACACCCGTGCCGGCGCCAGCAGCAGCGCACCGGCGGCCAGCAGGGCGGCGCCCGAGCAGATGCCCCAGACGGTCAGGTAGCCGCTGAGCGGGGCGTGGCCGGCGGCCGGGCCCTCCAACGAGCCGGTGGAGGCCAGGGCGATGGCGAAGAGGGAGGAGGCGATGGCGCCGCCGACGGTCTTGGTCGCGTTGGTCATGCCCGTGGCGAAACCGGTCCGGTCGGCCGGAGCAGCCGACGCGGCCGCAGCGGGCAGCGCGGCGACGAGCATGCCCGAGCCCACGCCGGCGACGCCCATGTTGACCAGGGCGTGCGCCACTGATCCGTGGAACGGCAACCACAGCCCGTACCCGAGCGCCACCAGCAGGGCACCGAGGACCAGCGCGTTGCGCGCCCCCAGCCAGCGCGACCACAGCGGCAGGGTGAACGCGCCCAACGCCATCGACAGCACGTACAGGCCGATCAACGTCGAGACGAACGAGGCCTCCGCGCCCAGGCCGTAGCCCACGACGTCGGGGTCGGTCCGGGCGAACGTCGACAGCGGGATCTGTGCCCCGAGCACCGAGAAGCCGAACAGGAACGCGGTCAGCTGCACCGGCCACTGCGCCGGGGTCGCCAGCAGCCGGACGTCGACCAGCGGCTCGTCCAGGTCACGCGAGTGGCGCCACAGCAGCACGAACACGCCCACCCCGGACGCCAGCATCGCCCACACCCACGGCGACGACGGCCCGTCGAGCCGCAGCACGATCAGTCCGCCCATCGCCAGCCCCAGCGCCCCGGTCACCAGACCGAAGCCGCGCCAGTCGATCCGTCCCGACGAGGTGGCGGGCAGGTCCTGCAGGAAGAGCGCGATCATCACCAGGCACCCGGTCACCACGACCGCCGGGATACTCAGCAGCGCCCACATCGGCATCGCCCCGACCAGCAGGCCGCTGCTCAGCGCCGCCACGATCACGCTGGTCTCCAGCACCCCCACCAGGATCGCCGCGGCTCGTCGGGTGAGCAGGCCCTGACGCCCCGACCCCGCCGTCATCCGGTAGATGATCGCCACCTCGATCGGCAGCCACACCACGTAGGCGCCCTGCAGCGCCCACGCCACCAGGAACGTCGAGAACGACGGCGCGAACGCGATCGCCCATGATCCGAGCGCCGTGACCGCGGTGGCGAGCAGCAGCACCGTCTTGTGCCCGACCAGGTCGGCCAGCCGGGCCAGCAGCGGCACGCAGAGCGCCGAGACCACGAGCTGCGCCGCCTCGAACCAGTTGAGGTCGGCGTCGGTGATGCCCAGGTGACGCGCGATGTCGGTGAAGATCGGGGTGTAGAAGCCCTGCAGCACGCCGGAGGCCACCTCGACCGCGGCCAGCAGCGCGACCGCCGCCGCGAACCCCTTCACCACCCGGGCGCCGCGGTGCTCCCGCCCTCCGGCGCCACTGATCGACGGGTCCTGCCCGGTCGCCCCGGGGCGTGGCTGCTCGGTCTGCTCTGCCGACATCTTCGGAACCTAGCAGCGCCGACGGCTCCGCTGCGGGGATCTGCGCAGGCTCCCCCGCCGGGGGAGGGGCTCAGGTCAGGCGCTCGATCAGGCGTCGGTACCAGAGGATGCCCTCGTTGAAGTCGTCCACGCCGATCCGCTCGTCGAAGGAGTGGATCGACTCGCGCTGCGCCTTCGTCATCCGGAACGGGGCGAACCGGTAGATGCGCTCGCAGATGCCGGTGAAGAACCGGGCGTCCGTGGCGCCCATCAGCACGTAGGGGGCCACCACTGCGTCCGGGAACACCTCGGCGACGGTGCGCTCCACCAGGTCGAACGCGGGGTCGTCGGCCCAGGGGGAGACCGGCGTGGGCTCGCCCGCCTCCAGCACCTCGAGGTCCACCCGGTCGTCCGCGATCGCGGTTCGCAGGTGCGCGACGGCGGACGCGACGTCCTCGCCGGGCATGATCCGCACGTTCACCCCGGCCCTGGCCGTGGAGGCGAGCACGTTCATCGCGGGGGAGCCGGACAAGGTGGTGACGGCCGCGGTGGACCGGACCAGTGCAGCGGGCTCGGCCCCGGCAGCCACGAGGGCCCGGGTCAGCACCGGGGAGAGTCGGGCGGCGTTGACCATCAGCGGGCGCAGGGGCGCGGGCGCGTGCGGGGCGAGCCGGCGGAACAGCTCCACGGTGGGGGCGGTCAGGTGCGGCGGGAAGGGGCTGCGCTCCAGGCGGGTGATCGCCCGGGCCAGTCGGAAGGTGGGTCCCTTGGCCGCGGGCTGTGAGGCGTGCCCGCCGCGGCCCGCGACCCGCAGCTCGACGGAGGTGATGCCCTTCTCCGCCACCCCGACCACCGCAACCGGTCGGGCGACGCCGGGGAAGGCGTCGTGGGCCACGGCGCCGCCCTCGTCGATCACCATCCAGGGGCGCACGCCCCGGGCGGTGAGGAGATCCACCGCGGCCGGGGCATCGGTGCCCGCCACCTCCTCGTCCGCGCCGAAGGAGAGCCAGACGTCCTGGGCCGGGACGAAGCCGTCCTCCAGCAGGGTTTCCACCGCCTCGCAGATGCCGGCCACGCAGCCCTTGTCGTCCAGAGTGCCCCGTCCCCACAGGTGGCCGCCGGCGACCACGCCGTCGAACGGACCGTGCGTCCAGGGGGAGTCGGAGTCGACCGGCACCACGTCCAGGTGCGCCATCAGCACCACCGGGCGCTCGGCCGAGCGGCCCGGCCAGTGCAGCAGCAGCCCGTGCCGGCCCACCGGGGTGAGGTCGAGGCGCTCGTGCAGCAGCGGGAAGAGGGCGGCCAGCGTGTCGTGCAGGCGTTCGAAGGCGGCGTGGTCGATGCGCTCGGGGTCCCGGTCGGACACCGTGGGGAGCTGCACCAGACGCCGGAGCTTCTCCAGCGCTCCCCGTTCTTCCGAC
>JAZQNT010000299.1:0-8247 GCA_045627505.1 Nocardioides sp. | reverse complement strand
AACTTCAAACCCACGGGAAACTCCTGAGGAGGAGGAAGAGAACGTCGCCATGCTACGGGTACGGCGGGGAACGGGCGCAAATGAGGGCGGAGGTCTGAACCTCACTTTTCGCGCGTACGCGTACGCGCACGCGTGCGCGCGCACGAGACCGGGCCCCGCTGCAGGCGTGGGGGCAGCGGTGCGCGGGTCAGCGCAGCCGGCGTTGCAGCTCCACCAGGGCCTCCTGCATGTGCACTTCGCCACGCTGGCGGAGCCACTCCCCCTCGGGGTCCAGGAGCCAGGCGTCGGTGCGCGGGTCGAAGGCCAGGTCGAGCAGGGCCTGCACCTGGTCGGCGACCCTGCCGTCGGGCACGCGGACCAACGCCTCCACCCGTCGGTCGAGGTTGCGGTGCATCACGTCGGCCGACCCGATCCAGGCGCGTGGCTGCCCGCCCCCGGCGAACCAGTAGACCCGCGAGTGCTCCAGGAAACGGCCGAGGATCGAGCGCACCTCGATGGTCTCGGACAGCCCCGGCACCCCGGGACGCAGGGCGCAGATGCCGCGCACCAGCAGCTGCACCGGGACGCCGGCCTGGCTGGCCAGGTACAGCGCGTCGATGACTGCCTCGTCCACCAGGGCGTTCGCCTTGAACCGGATCTGGGCGGGCCGTCCGGCCCGATGGTGGTCGATCTCTGCGTGGATCGCCTCGAGCAGGCCGGTGCGGACGGTGTCGGGAGCCACCAGCAGGGTCTCGTAGCTGACGTTGCGTGAGATGCCCGACAACGCGTTGAACAGGTGCGCGACGTCCTCCCCGATGAGCGGGTCACGGGTGAGCAGCCCCAGGTCCTCGTAGAGCCGTGCGGTCTTGGGGTTGTAGTTGCCGGTGCCGATGTGGGTGTAGCGGACCATGCCCCCGGACTCGAAACGCACCACCATCGACAGCTTGCAGTGGGTCTTGAGCCCCACCAGGCCGTACACCACGTGACAGCCGGCCTGCTCGAGCTTGCGGGCCCAGCGGATGTTGGCCTGCTCGTCGAACCGGGCCTTGACCTCGACGATCACCAGCACCTGCTTGCCGCTCTCGGCGGCGTCGATCAGGGCGTCGATCACCGGGGAGTCGCCGGAGGTCCGGTAGAGGGTCTGCTTGATCGCCAGCACCTGCGGGTCGGCCGCGGCCTGCTCGAGGAACCGCTGCACCGAGGTGGCGAAAGAGTCGTAGGGGTGGTGCAGCAGCACCTGCCCGTGCCGGCGGACCGCCTCGAAGACGTCGACCGGTGAGGCCGACTCCACCTCGGCGAGCTGGCGCTGGGTGACGGGGAGGAAGTTCGGGTAGGAGAGGTCCTCGCGCGGCAGGTCGGCGATGCCGTGCAGCCCGCGCAGGTCGAGCGGGCCGGGCAGCCGGAACACCTCGGCCGGGTCCACGTCGAGCTCGGAGACCAGCATGGCCAGCACCCGCTCGTCCATCGACTCCTCGACCTCGAGCCGCACCGGCGGCCCGAAGCGCCGGCGCGCAAGCTCCTTCTCCAGCGCGGTGAGCAGGTTCTCGACGTCGTCCTCCTCCACCTCCAGGTCTTCGTTGCGGGTCACCCGGAACCGGTGCACGCTGGCGATCTCCATGCCCGGGAACAGCCGTTTGAGGTGCTCGCTGATCACGTCCTCGAGCGCGACGAAGCGCTGGTTGCCCAACGGGAAGAAGCGTTCGAAGAGCGGGGGCACCTTCACCCGGGCGAAGTGCTCGACGCCGGTGCTGGGATGGCGCACCACCACGGCCAGGTTGAGCGAGAGCCCGGAGATGTAGGGGAAGGGGTGGGCCGGGTCGACGGCCAGCGGCGTGAGCACCGGGTAGATGCGGTCCTTGAAGAGCTGCTTGCAGTGCTTCTGCTCGTTGCGGTCCAGCTCGTCCCAGCGCAAGACCTCGATGCCCTCCTCGCGCAGCGCCGGGCGCAGCAGGTCGAGGAAGACCCGGGCCTGACGCTCCATCGCGGCCCCGGCCTCGGTGAGGATCTGCTCCAGGGCCTGGCGCGGCCGCAGGCCGGAGGCGGCACGCACGGCCACGCCGGCGGTGATCCGGCGCTTCAGGCCGGCCACCCGGACCATGAAGAACTCGTCCAAGTTGGAGGTGAAGATCGCCAGGAACCGGACCCGTTCCAGCAGCGGCAGCGAGTCGTCCTCGGCCAGTTCCAGGACGCGCTGGTTGAACCGCAGCCAGCTCAGCTCGCGGTCGAGGAAGCGACCGTCGAAGCCCTCCACCGAGGCCAGTGTGGTGTGGTCGGGTCGGTACGGCGGGTCGACGTCGAAGGTCTCGGAGAGGCGCTCGGTCACGGCGCCCAGCGCCGGGCCCTCGTCGGGCGACGGGGGGTGGCGGTCTGGCAGGACGGACGACATGTTCCGAGTCTGGCACCGTGATGCGAATCACAGCGAGCCCTTGGCGTCGCAGCCGGGCGAAAGGCCCGGTCGTGGGCCCAACGCCCGCCTGCTCAGCGCTCCAGCAGCCTCAGCCCTCCAGCAACCTCAACCCTCCAGCAACCTCAACGCTCCAGCAGCAGGGTCACCGGCCCGTCGTTGACGCTGCTGACCGCCATGTCGGCCCCGAAGACGCCGCGCTCCACCTTCGCGCCGAGCCGCTCGAGCTCGGCGCACACGCCCGTGTAGAGCGGTTCGCTGACCGGCCCGGGCGCGGCGGCGCTCCAGGAGGGACGGCGGCCCTTGACCGCGTCGCCGTAGAGGGTGAACTGGCTGACCACCAGCACCGGCGCCTGAAGGTCGGAGGCCGACTTCTCGTCGCGCATGATCCGCTGGTCCCAGATCTTCTTCGCCATCCACCTGACCTCCTCCTCGCCGTCGGCGTGGGTGATCCCCAGGTAGACCAGCAGTCCGGGTCCCTCGATCTTGCCGACCACCTCGCCGGCCACCGCGACCGACGCCGACGTCACTCGCTGCACCACTGCGCGCACAGTCGCTCCTGTTTCCTCAAAGTCCGGATCGGGCCGTGCCGGCCTCACTACGATCCATCTGTGTTCAGACGTCTCTGGGCGCCCTTCGCACGATTGTGCCTGGGCCTCGTCCTGGTCTACCTCGCGCTCCACTCGCTGGGGTCGGCGGTGAAGATGGCGGACCTGTGGGGCGGCGTCGGGTGGGACGCGCGGGCCTACCACCTGGCCTGGGAGGACGGTCTCTACGACCGTAGCCCCGGGGTGCAGAACGCCTTCAACTACAGCCCGGTCTTCGCCCAGCTCGTCTGGCCCCTGACGCACCTGCCGTGGCCGGTCTTCTGTGGTCTCTTCGTCGGCGCGGCCGCGGTCGGCGTGCTGTGGCTGTGCTGGGGGACTCCGCCCTGGCTGCTCGCGGTGCTGCTCGGCATCGCCGCCACCGAGGTGGCCTCGGGCAACGTCGACTGGCTCTTCGCCGTTGTCGTGGTGCTCGGTGTCACCCGGGGCGGACCATGGGTGGTGGTCGCGGTCACGAAGGTGACGCCGTGCCTGGGGCCGGTGTGGTTCGTCCTGCGCCGCGACTGGCGGGCGTTGCGGACGACGCTGGTGTGCGGGGTCCTGGTGTGCGGGACCTCGTTCGCGCTCGCCCCCGGTCTGTGGCTCGACTGGTTCTCCTTCATCGGTGACAACCGCGGCGTCCAGGCCGGGATGTACCAGGCGTGGATGCCGGGCCTGGGGTGGCGGCTGGCCGCCGCGCTGGTGCTGACGGTGCTGGCGGCGTGGCGCTCACGTCCCTCGTGGCTGCCGGTTGCGATGCTGCTCGCCGCGCCGGTGCCCGGGGCCGGTCCGCTGGTGCTGCTGCTGGCGATCCCGCGGCTGCGCGCGTTCGAGCACGGCCCGCGCGCGGAGTCCGGTTCACCGGCCGCGGGCAGCCCCACGTCCAGCCCCACGTCCGGCCCCGAGTCCATCCCGGCGGGCGGTCGGGCGGCGGTTCAGTAGACGAGCGCCTGGACGCCCTCGGCGAGGATCTCCTCGGCGAAGAGTGCGGCGCCGGCGATCCGGGCCCCCGGCAGCAGGTCTGACTCGGTGATCTCGCGCCGGGCCGCACACTGCGAGCAGACGGTGATCGAGCCGCCGGCCAGCACGGTGTCGCGCAGCACGGCCAGCGGTGAGGCGAGCGGGAGGTCGAACTCCTCGGCCCTGCCCGGCACCCCGAGCCAGGCCGCCTCGCCGGTGAGCCACAGCGAGACGTCCGCGCCTGCTGCCACCGCCGAGGCGGCGACCGTGAAGGCCTGGTTGAGCCGTTCGGCGTCCTCAACTCCGGCGGTGATCTTGACGACGAGTCGGCGTTCCATGTCTCCAGCCTAGAATGGCTCCATGGTGTTCCAGCTCCCTGACAACCTTCACCCCAACTGCGGCCCGATCGCGTGGCTGCTGGGAACGTGGCGCGGCAACGGCCACGGCGACTACCCGACCATCGAGAAGTTCCAGTTCGGCCAGGAGTTGATCTTCACCCACGACGGCCGCCCGTTCTTCCACTACATGTCGCGGGCCTGGATCACCGACGAGAAGGGCGAGAAGGTGCGCGAGGGGGCGATCGAGACCGGCTTCCTGCGCTGCCCCGAGCCCGGCAAGATCGAGTTCCTGCTGGTGCACAACACCGGCATCTCCGAGATCTGGGTCGGCGAGGCCGCCGACGGCAAGCTCGACCTGGTCACCGACGCGGTCATGCGCACCGAGTCGGCCAAGGAGGTCACCGCGGGCAAGCGCCTCTACGGCAACGTCAACGGTGAGCTGATGTACGCCTACGACATGGCCGCCGAGAAGCAGGCCCTGCAGCCGCACCTGTGGGCCCGCCTGAAGCGCGCCTGACCGCTGCCACCGGCAGCACCACGACGAGGACGAGGGACGGAATGCCTGACGAGCTCGCCACCCGGTTGCGCGGCAACGGCTACCGGCTGACCCCGCAGCGCCAGCTGGTGCTGGGGGCGGTCGAGGAGCTGGGCCACGCGACCCCCGACGAGGTGCGCGACCACCTCGAGGGAGCGGTCAACACCTCCACGGTGTACCGCGCCCTGGAGGTGCTCGAGGGCCTCGGCCTGGTGCGGCACACGCACCTCAGCGACCGTGCCCCGACCTACCACTCGGCCCGCGACCCCGAGCACTTCCACCTCGTGTGCCGCTCCTGCGGGCGCGTCACCTCGCTCGCCCCCGCGCACGCGGAGGCGTTCGTGGAACAACTGCGGGTCCAGCAGGGTTTTGTCACCGACGTGGGTCACCTGACCCTGTTCGGCGAGTGCGTCGACTGCGGGGACGCCCCCGCGGACGACGACCCCGCTCGTCCCGCCCACTCGCACGGCTGACCCGCCGCCCGGCATCGGCCAGCACCCCACCGTCCCGTTGGAGGACCCATGACCAGCCCCTTCCTCTCCCTTCCGGGCGCCGTGGCCGGCGACGGGGTGGACGCACCGGTGCCTGCGCACTACGGCTCCTTCAACGTCGAGCAGCGCACCCTGGTCAGCGGTGACGGTTTCGTCGACCTCTCGCACCGCGACGTCCTGCGGATCACCGGCCCCGACCGACTCACCTGGCTGCACTCGCTGACCTCGCAGCACTTCGAGGGCCTGGCGCCCAGGCAGTGGATCCAGGCGCTGGTGCTGAGCCCGCAGGGCCACGTCGAGCACCACTTCGCCGGGATGGACGACGGCGAGTCGTTCACCGCGCACACCGAGCCGGGGGCCGGTCAGGCGCTGGTCGACTTCCTGGACCGGATGCGGTTCATGATGCGCGTCGAGGTGGCGCTGGTGCCCGAGCTCGCGGTGTGCTGGCGTCCCTCGCCGGCCGGGACGCCGGAGAAGGAGGCGGTGGGCAGCTACCACTTCGTCCCGCGCGAGAAGCTCGAGGAGTTCGCGGCCGCGGCCGGTCCGGCCTGTGGGCTGATGGCGTTCGAGGCCCTGCGGATCGAGCGCGGGGAGCCGCGTCTGGGCATCGACACCGACCACCGCACCATCCCCAACGAGGCGGGCTGGATCCCGTCGGCGGTGCACCTGCAGAAGGGCTGCTACCGGGGGCAGGAGACGGTGGCCCGGGTGCACACCCTGGGACGTCCGCCGCGCCGGCTGACCACGCTGCACCTGGACGGTTCGGAGAACCGGCTGCCGGCGGTGGGCAGCGAGGTGCAGCTCAACGGCAAGACGGTCGGGTTCGTCGGGTCCTCCGCGCGCCACCACGAGCTGGGGCCGATCGCGCTGGCGATGCTCAAGCGCAACGTGCCGGTGGACGCCGAACTGCTGGTGGACGCCATCAGCGCCGCCCAGGAGGTGCTGGTCGACCCCGAGGTCGGTCTGCACGTGCGGCCCAACCTGCGCTGAACCCAACCTGAGCGGCTCGGGCCTCAGCGCGTGATCCGACCGCCCGCGGTGAGCCATCCGGCCAACTCTCGCCGGGTGTCCGCGTCGAGGGCGGGGTGCTCGGCCAGACTCGCCAGTGCGGGATGCGGGGCCATGCCCGCGGCGAAGCGGGCGTACCGGGTGGTCGCCGGGTCCTGCAGCGCGCCCAGCAGCAGGTCGACGTCGAGCGGCTCGCCCGCGGCGCCGGCGCGCGCGAGCGCGGTGTTGCGCAGCGCCGGCTCCGCGCTGGTCAGCCAGTGGTCGTGGCCGTCTGGCCGGTGACCGTGCAGCAGTCCGCCCAGGCGGGACAGCACCCGCGCCCGCACCGGTGAGTCCGGGTGCTGCTCGACGAAGGCGGCCACCCGACCGGGCAAGGACTCCTGGACGGCGGGCAGCGCG
This sequence comes from Nocardioides sp., assembly GCA_045627505.1. Classification (GTDB taxonomy): domain Bacteria; phylum Actinomycetota; class Actinomycetes; order Propionibacteriales; family Nocardioidaceae; genus Nocardioides. The sequence continues at coordinate 1,549 of JAZQNT010000299.1, read as the reverse complement.
CTGAGCAGCATGTGCGAACTGAGCGCTCGGGTCTCCCACGGCCCGAAGGCCATCTCGAACAGCATCCGGGCGAGCAGCGGTTGGCTGGGTAGGTTCCACGGGGCGGTGATCTCGTCGGACTGCTCCTTGCACCAGCGCCACAGCGGGTTGTCGGGGGTGCGCGACCAGTCCTGGACGAGCGGTGTCGCCGGGAGCGGTCGGGACGGCGTCGCGCCGGAGCGACGCCACGCCGAGCGGGGGACGAGCCGGATCAGGTGGGCGGCCCACCGTTCCCGCTCGGACCCGGGGTCGCTGGAGTCGAAGCAGCCCAGCAGCGGGGTGGCGACGTCGTCCCAGAAGTCGTCCGGGGCATCCTGTCCCATGACCTCCACGGCCACCGCGCCGTGCCGCGCGGTGCTCTCCGTGGCGAGCGCGGCCAGCGCCCACTTGAGCGCCTCGCTGTCGCGGGCCTCGCCCACGACGCTGGCCAACGCGGTGAGCCGGGGGATCTCGCCCTCGCTGCAGGCCTCGCGGGCCAGGTCGAGGACCAGGTCGCCGTAGTGGCTGCAGCGCAGTTGGGCGAGGGCTTCGTGGCGCGGCGCCCGGGCGCCCCGCACGGAGCGTCCCAGCTCGTCGGCCAGACGGCGGCCGATGGTGGCGAAGAGGCGGGCGGGCAGGCCGATGTTGCCCGTAGCGGTGAGCGTGCGGGCCCAGATGAGCCATTCGCTGCCGGTGACGTGGGCGGTCGGGTCGAGGAGGCGTTCGGTGCGGCTGGAGCAGGTGTGGACGTCGGAGGCGCCGCTCATCGGTCCGGAATCGCGGGGGCTGGCCGCGGGAAAGGCGCGGCACAGGTGGGCGATCGGGGCGAGCAGAGTGCCGTCGGGCAGGCCGAGGAGTTCCTCGTAGCGCTGGGTGAGCGCGCTGTCGCGGCGCTGGCCGGTCTCGACGCGGCTGAGGTGCGCGGCGCTGGAGCCCACCCGTGCCGCCATGCTCTGCAGCCGGGTGTCGCCGCCGTCGGGTGCGGTGACCCGCGCCATGCGCAGGGTCCACCCGACCCGCGCGGCAACGTCGATGTGGTTGCCGTTGAGTGGCGTGGCGTCGTCAAGTGTGCGCACATTTCCCCCGTGTGCTCGTGCTGAACACCGTGATTATCTGCTCACGGGGGGTGGCGGGGAGGCCGGTACGGCGCACGTGTGGCATGGGACACATGCTTTGACACGTTTCGCCTCACCCGCTGGTGGGTACACGCGGCCGTCCCCAGCCGGGCGTCAGAGCCGGGTGGCAGCGCCGACTTTTTGGGCCGGGTGTCAGGGCCGCGCGTACATCACGTGGGTGTCGCGGTCGGCGTGGGTGAAGCCGAGCGAGCTGTAGGTGGCGATCGCGGCGGCGTTGTCGGACTCGACGTACAGCAGGATCTCCTCGACGCCCACGTCCACCAGGTGGTGCAGCCCGGCCAGGGTCACCAGGCGGCCGATGCCCCGCCCCTGGGCCTCCGGCGCGACGCCCACCACGTAGACCTCGCCCAGACGTCGGGAGTGCTTCTTGGTCCAGTGGAAGCCCAGGGTTCCGG
>JAZQNT010000298.1:0-5879 GCA_045627505.1 Nocardioides sp. | reverse complement strand
GCGGCGCGGGAGGTGTCGGAGTCGTCGACGCCCACGAGGATCGAGGTGGCCATGCGCCATTTCACCATTGCTCGATCCTGGAAGGAAGTGGAGGGTTGGGCGAGCGGCGTCCCCCCCACCTCCGCGTCGGCGCGGGTGGGTCTCGACGTAGGGTCGAACGATGGAGATCGACCTCGCCACCCCGGCCGCCCGTGACGGGGTCGGCGTGCACCACCTGCTCAACTCACTCGTCGTGCCGCGCCCGATCGCCTGGGTCTCCTCCGTCGACCGTGCCGGCAACGTGAACCTGGCGCCGCACTCCTACTTCACGGTGGTCTCCACCGAGCCGCCGATGGTGGCCTTCACCTCGACGGGGCGCAAGGACACGCTCAACAACGTCGAGGCGACCGGGGAGTTCGTGGTCAACGTGGTCACCCGGGCGCAGCTGGTCGCGATGAACGAGTCGTCGGCGCCGCTGGCGCCCACCGCCGACGAGTTCGTGCGCGCCGGTCTGTCCAAGGTCCCCTCCCTCGACGTGAGCCCGCCCGGGGTGGCCACGTCGCCGGCCCGGCTGGAGTGCGTGCTGGAGGACGTCCGGGCCTTCGGCAACTGCCACCTGGTGGTGGGCAGGGTGCTGCGGGTGCACGTCGACGACGAGCTGTGGCACGACGGGCGGGTGGACGTCGCCGCCCTCGACCCGGTGGCGCGGCTCGCCGGCAGCGGCTACACGTTCCTGGGGGAGCAGACCCGGGTGAAGCGTCCCACCAGCTGACGTCGCCCGCGCTGGCCCCGCGGGGAAGGGCTGGCTTCCGTGGTCTGGGTACCGTCTTCGGCATGCCAGAGGTCACGCCCTTCCCGCCCGCCGGCCGCCCGCGTCGCGAGCCCGCCCGATGGCTCACCGCTGCTGCGTGGAGCGGGGGCTTCGTCGGGCTGCTCTGGTTGCTGGAGGGCATCGACGCGTTGCTGGGCAACCCGTGGGACGACGAGGGGATCCGTCCCGGCACCGAGCAGGGGCTGGTCGGGATCCTGTTCGCGCCGTTCCTGCACGGCGGCTTCTCGCACCTGGCGTCCAACTCCGGACCGTTGCTGGTGCTCGGCTTCCTGATCCTGCTCTCCGGGGTGGCTCGCTGGTTCCAGGTGAGCATCGTGGTGATCGTGGTCTCCGGCCTGGGCACGTGGCTCCTGGGCGGGGTGGGCACCGTCCACATCGGCGCCTCCGGGCTGCTCTTCGGCTGGCTCGCCTACCTGCTGGTGCGCGGCCTCGTGGCCCGCAACCCGGTGCAGATCGCCGTCGGGGTGGGTGTCTTCGTGATCTACGGCTCCCTGCTGTGGGGCGTCCTGCCGCAGCAGGTGGGGGTCTCCTGGCAGGCGCACCTCTTCGGCGCGATCGGCGGCGTGCTGGCCGCCTGGTGGCTGGACCGCCGCCCCTCGGCCCTGCGGACGTCATAGGAATCGCTGCCGCTGGCCCCCGATTGCCATGACGTCCGCAGGGGTTCGGGGTTCGGGCGAGGGCAGTGACTGGGTCAGTCGGCGAGGCGTCGCAGGGCGGGGAGCAGGTCCTCCAGCGCGGGGAGGGCGCGACGGGCGGCCTCGGCGGCCACGGCGCCGGGCAGGTGGGTCAGCATCTGCGCGGGGTGCAGGGGTTCGGTGGCGCGCTCCATCGCCCGTTCGAACTCGGCCATGGGTTCCTCGGACTCACCACGCAACCAGCGGCGGAGCACGAAGTTGTGCGCCGTGATCACCGCGTTGGCCACCAGGTCGGCCTCGAGCCGGGCCTCCACCTCGCTGCCCAGCTCGGCGCGGATGGCGGCCTTGAAGGCCCGCTGGTAGGCGCGGTGGCCGGCGCTCTCGCTGCGGCCGATCGCGGGCACGCTCTTGGCCAGGCGGTAGCGCAGGCGGGCTCGTTCACCCTCGTCGAGGTAGCGCTCGAGCACGATCCGCGCGGCCTGGGCCACCCGTTCGGCCAGGGGGTCGTCCTGGGCCAGCCGTGCTTCCACCGCGGCCAGGACGCGCTCGTGGTCGGGGAGGACGGCGTCCTCCTTGGCCCGGAAGTGCCGGAAGAAGGTGGTGCGGCCCACGCCGGCGCGCTCGGCCACGTCGTCGACGGTGGTGGCCTCGAAGCCCTGCTCGTCGAAGAGTGAGAAGGCGGCCTCGACGAGGCGTTCGCGGGTGGACATCAGGTCCGGGTCGTCCTTCCGGAAGTGGGGGCCGTGTGATGCACGGGAACACGGTAGGGCCAACCAGTGGGTGGACCCTCAATTTGGTTACGGCGCGGTACTGAGTACCGTATACAAAGGTACTGAGTTCCTTGAGCGAGAGGCAAGAGATGCAGAAGGTAGGAGTCGTCGGTGGCGGCCTGATGGGTTCGGGCATCGCCGAGGTCTGCGCGCGCGCCGGGCTGGACGTCATTGTCGTCGAGTCGTCCGAGGCATCCGCCGAGGCCGCCAAGGGACGGATGGCCAAGTCGCTGGAGCGCGCCGAGTCCAAGGGCAAGATCGACTCCGCCGCCGCCGTCCTCGGGAAGGTCCGCTTCGTCGCCGACCTCGAGGCCCTCGCCGACCGCGACCTCGTGATCGAGGCGATCATCGAGGACGAAGAGATCAAGACCCAGCTCTTCCGCGACCTCGACCGCATCGTCGTCTCGCGCGAGGCGATCCTGGCCTCCAACACCTCCTCGATCCCGATCATGAAGCTCGGCGTGGTCACCTCGCGCCCCGAGCGCGTCATCGGCATCCACTTCTTCAACCCGGTGCCCGTGCTCAAGCTGGTCGAGCTGGTCCCCTCCATCGTCACCGACCCCGCGGTGACCGAGCTGGCCCGCGAGTTCGTCCAGGGCACGCTCGGCAAGGAGGCCATCGACTGCAAGGACCGCGCTGGCTTCGTCGTCAACGCGCTCCTGATCCCGTTCGTGCTGTCGGGCATCCGCATGGTCGAGTCCGGCTTCGCCTCGCCCGAGGACATCGACAAGGGTCTGGTGCTGGGCGCCGCGCACCCGCAGGGCCCGCTGGCCCTGGCCGACCTGATCGGCCTGGACACCACCAGGGCCGTGGCCGAGTCGCTGTACGAGGAGTTCAAGGAGCCCCTGTACGCCGCCCCGCCGCTGCTCAACCGCATGGTCGAGGCCGGCCTGCTGGGTCGCAAGACCGGCCGGGGCTTCTACACCTACAGCTGAGACTTCCCCCCAGGTTCCGCCAAGAGCCCCGGCCCGACAGTCATCGGGGCGGGGCTCGGGCGTTTCCCGGGGCGTGTTTCCCGGTCACGTTCTCAGTGGCGGGCGTGACCCCGGCTGGCACACTCCGTGACGTGGAACTCACCGACCTGCTCGACGCCCGCCACAGCTGCCGCGCGATCCTGCCCGGGCCGGTGGACGCCGCGACCATCGACGCCGTGCTCGCCCGGGCCCAGCGCACCCCGTCGTGGTGCAACACCCAGCCGTGGCAGGTCCACCTGCTCTCCGGCGAGCCCTTGGCGGCGTTCGCGAAGGTGCTGACCGAGCAGGTGGTCACGGCGGCCGCGGAGGGTCGCGCTCAGCGGGCCGACCTCGGCGTCCCGACCTACACGGGCGTGCACGCCGAGCGCCGCCGCGAGTCGGGGCACGGGCTCTACGCCCACCTCGGGATCGCCCGCGAGGACCGGCTGGCCCGGGGGACGCAGATGCTGCAGAACTTCTCCTTCTTCGGTGCCCCGCACACCCTCGTGGTCACCACCGACCGCGACCTCGGCTCCTACGGCGTCCTCGACTGCGGCGCCTACGTCCAGGTGCTCCAGCTGCTGCTCGCCGACGTCGGCCTCGGGGTCGTGGCGCAGGGCGCGATCGGGATGTACTCCGACGTGGTGCGCGAGCAGCTGCACCTGACCGAGGACCGGCTGGTGGTGTGCGCGGTCTCCTTCGGCCACCCCGACCCGGACGCGGCGGTCAACGGGTTCCGCACCTCGCGGGTCGACCTCGACGAGGTGGTCCGCGTCCCGGGCGGCGAGCGTCCGGACCCGGGCGTGGGACCGGTCTGAGACGATCTCGGTTCCCTACTCCACCTTTTCCCTAGTCCACCTTCCCTGCCCGACCAGCCCTGTCCCACCAGCGATCCTCAACCAGCGACCTTCCGGAGGCACCCCGCATGGCACCCCAGGCATCCCAGGCCGAACGCATCGTCGTCCTCGACGGGGCGCGCACCGCGATCGGTTCGTTCGGTGGCGTGTTCGCCGACGTCCCCGGCTTCGAGCTCGGCGCCGCGGCGTCGGTGGAGGCGCTGAAGCGTTCCGGCGTGGCCGGCGCGGAGATCGGTGGGGTGGTCACCGGGTGCATCGGGCAGGTGGGCCCCGACGCCTACAACGCCCGCCGTGTCGGCGTCGCGGCCGGTCTGCCGCACGAGGTGCCCGCGCTCACCGTGAACCGCCTGTGCGGCTCCGGCCTGCAGGCGATCTGGTCGGCCGCGCAGGAGATGCGCTGGAACAACCTCGACTTCGCCCTCGCCGGCGGCAACGAGTCGATGAGCCGCATGCCCTTCTACGACTTCGGTGCCCGCACCGGCTACCGCCTGGGCGACCGAGAGCTCAAGGACGGCACGCTGCTGATGCTCACCGACCCGTTCGACGGCATCCACATGGGCGTCACCGCGGAGAACGTGGCGCGGGAGTACGGCGTCTCGCGCGCCGAGCAGGACGAGTTCGCCGCGGAGTCGCAGCGTCGGGCCGCCACCGCTGAGGCGAAGGCTGCCTTCGCCGAGGAGATCGTCGCGTTCGAGGTGCAGGGCCGCAAGCCGTACACCGTCGAGGTGGACGAGCATCCCAAGCCGAACACCACCGTGGAGACGCTGGCGGGGTTGCGCCCGGCGTTCGCCAAGGACGGCACGGTCACCGCGGGCAACGCCTCGGGGATCAACGACGGTGGTGCCGCGCTGGTGCTGGCCCGGGAGTCGGTGGCTGCGGAGCGCGGTCTGCAGCCGCTGGTTGCCCTGGAGGCGGTGACCACCGCCGCGATGGACCCGCGGCTGATGGGTTACGCGCCCACCTTCGCGCTGCGCAAGCTGTTCGAGCAGACCGGCCTGGCCCCCTCCGACATCGGCACCGTCGAGCTGAACGAGGCCTTCGCCTCCCAGGCCGTCGCGGTCATGCGCGACGCCGGACTCAGCGCGGAGCAGACCAACCCCTACGGCGGGGCGATCGCGCTCGGGCACCCGGTGGGCGCGAGCGGCGCGATCCTTGCGCTGCGCGCGGCCAGGACCATGGTGCGCAACGACCTCGAGCACGGCATCGTCACCATGTGCATCGGCGGCGGCCAGGCCCTGGCCGCCCTGTTCAAGCGCGTCTGAGGAGGACACCGGTGTCTGAGAACTCAGCTGAGAACTCGGCTGCGAGCCCTGCGGTGAGCCCTGCCGTGAGCCCTGCCGTGACCTATGAGGTGCGCAACGGCGTCGCGCACCTGCGGCTCAACCGGCCGGCCTCGGCCAACGCGATCGATCCCACCCTGGCGGCGGCGTTGCTGGCCGCGGCGCAGCGCGCCGGGGCCGACCCGGAGGCGCGCGCGGTGCTGGTCACCGGGGCCGGCGCCCGGTTCTGTGCCGGCGGGGACGTCGCCTCGTTCGCGGAGGCCGACGACAAGCCGGCGTTCCTGCACCAGCTCGCCCTCGACGCGGACGCAGCGATCCGGGCCCTGGCGGACCTGGAGAAGCCGGTGGTCGCCTCCGTGCACGGAGCGGTGGCCGGTGCCGGTCTGGCGCTGATGCTGAGCGCCGACGTGGTGGTTGCCGCTCGGTCGACCAAGTTCGTCTTCGCCTATCCCGGAATCGGGCTGACTCCCGACTGCGGCGTCTCCTACCTGCTGCCCCGGGCGGTGAGGCAGTCACGGGTGCACAGCTTCGAGCTCTTCAACCCTCTGATCACCGCGGCCACCGCCCAGGACT
>JAZQNT010000297.1:0-2196 GCA_045627505.1 Nocardioides sp. | reverse complement strand
CGTCTCCCAGACCGGGTGGCCGATGACGTCGGCCGGATCGTGGCCCAGCAGGTGGCGGACCGCCTGGTTGGCGCGCAGCACCGTGCCGTGGGTGTCGGTCACCAGGATCATGCAGCCCGTGGTCGCCAGCGTCATGTCGCTGAGGTGGCGCGAGGCGCGCAGCTTGCGCTGGAGGACGTCGCTGGTGTGGACGCCGATCGCGACCGGCACGCAGAGCGCGACCAGGCAGATGAGGTACGCCTGGGTGAGGGCGCTGGTCGACGCGGCGCCGAGCGGCTCGCCGTTCGACGCGGTGAAGGGGCCGAACCCGGCGTACGTCAGCAGGCTGATGGCGACGGTGACCGCCAGGATCTGCCAGGTCACGGCGCGCAGGCCGAAGCGGTAGGCGGCCCACATGAGCACCGGCAGGGGGAGGGCCGACAGGTTGAGGTCCTGGCCGGGGCCGAAGGCGACCAGGACGGCGAGGGACAGGAGGCCGACCTGCAGCACGCCTTCGTGGGGACGGTGCCGCAGCCGCGGTCGGCGGCAGCCCAGCATCACCGGGAGGATCACCAGCGCCGACGCCAGGTGCGAGAGGAAGAGCGTGCGGACGAGGAAGGAGCTGTCGTGACCCTCCACCTCGACCAGCAGGGCAGCGAGCCCCGCACCGGTCGAGGAGAGGGAGGCCGCGCACAGCACCGCGACACCCAGGCGTACGACGTCGTCCTGGGTGGTGAGCTGCACGTCGCCGTGCCGACGGCCTCGCCGGAGCACGAATGCCCCGGCAACGGACTGCAGCATGCTGAGGAGGGCGAAGACCAGCGAGAAGTCCAGGGGCGCGTCCCCGACCAGGTTGGTGGCCAGGGTGGAGGCGCCGACGACGGGGACGAGGACGTACCACCACCGGCGCGGTGTCAGGGCCAGCAGGGCGATGCCGAGGCCGACGGGAGGCCACCACGTCGGTGCGAGGGAGTCGTGCGGCGCGGTCCGCAGCGCGGCGACTCCGCTCACGACCATGAGCGCCACGACGACGACGGACCAGGCGGGCGTGCCCGGGTGCAGGAAGCGTGGCGTCACGCCGGGAAGTGTGGCAGTCGAGGGACGTTCGTGTGGGAGAGCAGGTGAAGATCCCCATTGTGGTGGATGCCGGCCGGCCTCCCGTGCCGAGAACTGGGGACGAGGCACAATGGTCAGGTGCCTCTCTACCGCGACGAGGCGGTCGTGCTGCGCACTCACAAGCTGGGTGAGGCAGACCGCATCATCACCCTGCTGACCCGCCACCACGGCTTGGTGCGCGCGGTGGCCAAGGGCGTACGCCGCACCACCTCGCGCTGGGGCGCACGGCTCGAGCCCTTCACGCACGTCGACCTCCAGCTGGCCGAGGGGCGCTCCCTCGACACCATCACCCAGGCCGAGACGCTGGAGCCGTTCCACGCGGGCATGGCGCTGGACTACGACCGCTACACGGCGGCGACGGTGATGCTGGAGACGGCCGAGAAGCTGGTCGTCGAGGAGCGCGAGCCCGCCGTGCAGCAGTTCCTGCTGCTGGTCGGGGGCCTGCGCGCCATGGTCTCCGGTGCCCACCCGCCGGGACAGGTGCTGGACTCCTTCCTGCTGCGCTCGCTGTCGGTGGCCGGCTACGCGCCCTCGTTCGACCACTGCGTGCGCTGTGGCACGGAGGGCCCGCACCGGTTCTTCCACCCGGCGGCGGGTGGCGTCCTCTGCGTCGTGTGCCGCATGCCGGGAGCCGCGACCCCGGCCCCGAACACCTTGCTCCTGCTGGCCGCGCTGCTGACCGGGGACTGGCCGGTCGTGCACGCCTCCGACCAGCGCACCCGCCGGGAGGCCAGCGGGCTGGTCGCCGCCTACCTCGCGTGGCACCTCGAGCGAGGACTGCGGTCGCTGGAGTACGTCGAGCGCTAGGTCCGACGTTGGGGTCCGACGTTGGGGTCTGACGTAGGGGCCTGACGTCTGGGCCCGGGGGGACGGCCCCAAGAACTAGGCTGCGCGATGTGAACCGCCCAGTCCGCAGGCCCACCCCCCATCCGTCCGGCGCCACCCCGCCGCCGATTCCGGCGGAGCTGGTGCCCCACCACGTCGCCGTCGTGATGGACGGCAACGGCCGCTGGGCCAAGGAGCGTGGGCTGCCGCGTACGCGCGGTCACAAGCAGGGGGAGTCTTCCCTCTTCGACGTGGTCGAAGGCGCGATCGAGATCG
>JAZQNT010000296.1:0-1814 GCA_045627505.1 Nocardioides sp. | reverse complement strand
GTTGTCCCTCTCTATTGTCTTCCTAAGACCGCTTGGCCTCCGACTTATCATATTCAGGCTCATCGACAAGGAGATGTACTTCTCGATGAGCAGCAATTCGCTCAATCCCATCGTGGACCGCGGCGTCGCGAGCCCAGCGCCAACCCCGAGAAGTACGCCGCCGAGCTGGCCGGTCTCGTGGGCTGGGAGCCCGAGGACGTGCTGCGCGTCTCGGCCAAGAGCGGTGTGGGCGTCGGGGAGCTGCCCAACGAGATCGTCAAGCAGATCCCCGCCCCGGTCGGCAACGAGGACGCGCCCGCGCGTGCGCTGATCTTCGACTCCGTCTACGACACCTACCGCGGCGTCATCACCTACGTCCGCGTCGTCGACGGTGAGCTCACCCACCGCGACCGGATCAAGATGATGTCCACCAACGCCACCCACGAGCTCCTCGAGCTCGGCGTGATCAGCCCCGAGCAGGTCAAGGCCGACAAGATCGGCGTGGGCGAGGTGGGCTACCTGATCACCGGCGTGAAGGACGTCCGTCAGTCGCGCGTGGGTGACACGATCACCACCCAGCACGGGCCGGCCGAGGAGTCCCTGGGCGGCTACAAGCACCCCAATCCGATGGTCTACGCGGGCCTCTACCCGATCGACGGCGACCAGTTCGGTGACCTGCGCGAGGCGCTGGAGAAGCTCCAGCTCAACGATGCTGCCCTCACCTACGAACCGGAGACCTCCGGTGCCCTCGGGTTCGGTTTCCGTTGCGGCTTCCTCGGACTGCTGCACATGGAGATCACCCGCGACCGCCTGGAGCGCGAGTTCAACCTCGACCTGATCTCGACCGCACCCAACGTGGTCTACGAGGTCGTCATGGAGGACACCTCGACGATCGAGGTGACCAACCCGAGCGAGTTCCCCGACGGCAAGGTGCACGAGATCCGCGAGCCCGTGGTCCGCGCGACGATCCTGTCGCCGTCCGACTACATCGGCACGATCATGGAGCTGTGCCAGCAGAAGCGCGGCACCCTGCGCGGCATGGACTACCTGTCCGAGGACCGCGTCGAGATGCGGTACACCCTGCCGATGGGTGAGATCGTCTTCGACTTCTTCGACCAGCTGAAGTCGCGCACCAAGGGGTACGCCTCCCTCGACTACGAGCGCGACGGCGACCAGGCCGCCGACCTCGTGAAGGTCGACATCCTGCTGCAGGGGGAGCCGGTCGACGCCTTCAGTGCGATCGTCCACCGCGACTCCTCCTACAGCTACGGCGTGGCCATGGCGTCGAAGCTCAAGGAGCTCATCCCGCGCCAGCAGTTCGAGGTGCCGATCCAGGCTGCCATCGGTGCCCGGGTGATCGCCCGCGAGAACATCCGCGCCATCCGCAAGGACGTGCTCGCCAAGTGCTACGGCGGTGACATCAGCCGTAAGCGCAAGCTGCTCGAGAAGCAGAAGGAGGGCAAGAAGCGCATGAAGATGGTCGGTCGCGTGGAGGTCCCGCAGGAGGCGTTCGTGGCCGCGCTCGCCACCGGCGGCGGAGGCGTCACCGAGAGCGCCAAGAAGTGACGGCCGCAGATGTGACGACCGCAGAAGTGACGACTGCCTGAGCGCTGAAGGCGCCCTGCGGCACTACAGCCCGGCAGCACTGCACGAGAGGGTCACCCCGACGTTCGGGGTGACCCTCTCGTGCGTCCGGGCTGCAACAAGGCGCTCCGGGATATTTGAGGCAAATTGTCTCGCCAATGGCGCGCACCCCCTCTGACCTGCGGCGATGGCTTGCGTGCATCATCTGAACTGGGGAAGCCGGGGCCAGGTGTCCATGCCTGCGGACGAAT
>JAZQNT010000295.1:0-16554 GCA_045627505.1 Nocardioides sp. | reverse complement strand
GCCCCGAAAGCGAAGGCGTCCCGGAGGGGGGGGGCGGGAGGGTGGAGGGAGCAGCAGAGCGGGAGCGCCCGCCCGGGGTCAGCTCTCCTCGAGCAGCTCGAGCAGCGCGCCGAGCTCGGAGGTCAGCGAGCCGAAACGGCTGGCGCCGAGGGTGGCGCGCAGCTCGTCGTGCACCTGCAGCTCACGGGCGTGCACCCGGTTCCACGCGGCCAGGCCGGTGGGGCTGAGCGCGGCGACCACCCGGCGACGGTCGTCCGCCGCGGCCTTGCGCAGGACCAGCCCGCGGGCGACCAGGCGGTCCATGTGGCGGGTCAGGCTGGCCGGCGGGAGCACGGCGGCACGGGAGAGCTCGGTCATGGTCTGTCCCGGGAGCACAGCCAGGGCGGCCAGGACCCGCCAGCGCTCGGGGGTGATGTCGAGCTCGTCGAGCTCGTCCGCGATCCCGGTGGCGACGCGCTCGCCGATGAGGTGCTCGACGCGACGCAGCACCAGGCCGAGCGAGGTGCCCAGGGGTACGTCCGGCGCGCTCGTGGTCGACGCCGCGGGCACGCGGGGTGGGGCCTGGAGCTCGGCGGAGGAACGGGTCGTCGGGATGGCGACGGCGGGGGAGACGGTTCCGTGCGCGTCCAGAAGGTCCATCCCGAATTCACCTCGCGTCTGCTGCGGCCCGGTGTACCGGACCTGGAACTGGGGGCCGTGCCCGAGCGCGACGGCTAGGGTGCCCACCGGGGAGAACACTAGGGCATCGGGCCGCCGGGGCATGGCGCGGCGCCGCCGTCGGCGTCCGTCCCCGACACAGGGGAGGGGGTCGCCGGTGCACGAGACGTCCGTGGTCCGCACCGCGCCCTCGGGTGCGCCGGACACCGTCGCGGTGGCCTTCGTCGTCCCGCTCCGGGGCGCCACCGGCATCTACGGTCCGTCCTGCCTGGCCTGCGGTGAACTGGCCGCGGAGGAGGTCAACGCACGAGCCGGGATGCTGGGCCGCCGGGTCGAGCTGGTCCTCGTCGACGCCGGGCGCGAGCCGGGCCTGGTGGCCGACGACGTCGCCGCGCTGGTCGACTCCGGTGCCGTGCAGGCGGTGGCGGGCTGGCACATCTCCGCCGTCCGGCAGGCGATCACCCGACGGGTGGGCGGCCGGGTGGTCTACGCCTACGCCGCGATGCACGAGGGGCACGACCCCACCCCCGGCGTCTTCATGCTCGGCGAGCGGCCCGCCAACCAGGTGCTGCCGGCCGCCGGACGGCTCGCCGCCGACCAGGGCGTGCGCCGCTGGACGGTGGTGGGCAACGACTACGTCTTCCCCCGGGAGTCGGCGCGCACGGTGCGCGCCGTGTTCGACGCCGGCGGCGTCCGGAACGCCGCGCTGGTGCAGGAGCGCTACGTCCCGCTGGGCACCACCGACTTCTCCCGGGTGATCGCCGAGCTGGCCCGGGCGGTGGACTCCTCGGCCCGTGCCGACCGCGTGGACGGCGTCCTGATGCTGCTGATGGGCTCCGACGCGGTCCACTTCAACCGGGCCTTCGCCGCAGCCGGCCTGGACGAGCAGCTGGTGCGTCTGTCCCCGGCGGTGGAGGAGAACACGCTGCTCGGTGCCGGGGTGTCCGCGCACGCCAACCTGTACGCCGCGGCGGCCTACTTCGACGCGCTGGACACGCCTGAGTCGTCGGCGCTGGCCCAGCGCTACGCCGCGCGTTTCGGGGAGTGGGCGCCAGCGCTCAACGCGGTGGGTGAGTCCTGCTACGAGGCGGTGCACTTCCTGGCCTGCCTGGCCCGCCGCGCGGGCAGCCTGGAGGTGGGTGCCGCGACGTCGCTGCCGGACGGCTGGTTCTACGGGAGCCCCCGTGGTCTTGTGCGGGTGCGTGGCAATCTGGTGGAACAGGACGTGTGGTTGGCCCGGGCCGACGGCGTGGAGTTCGAGGTCCGGGAGAGGATTGCGGGCACCGCCTGACGGTGCTGACCACGGGTCAGCGCGCTAACGTGTCGGCGTCCGGCCCGGTTCCGGTGTCGAAGAAGAAGCAAGGAAGTCGCCTGTGGCACACAAGCTCGTCATCGTGGAGTCGCCCACGAAGGCCAAGAAGATCGGTGAGTACCTCGGCAAGGGGTACGTCGTCGAGTCCTCGATCGGTCACATCCGTGACCTGCCGCAGAGTGCCGCCGAGACCCCGGCGAAGATCAAGGACAAGCCCTGGGGTCGGCTGGGCGTGGACGTGGAGAACGGCTTCGAGCCCTACTACGTGGTGCCGCGCGACAAGAAGGCGCACATCACCAAGCTCAAGAGCCTGCTGAAGGACGCCGACGAACTCTTCCTCGCCACCGATGAGGACCGCGAGGGGGAGGCCATCGCCTGGCACCTCCTCGACGAGCTCAAGCCCAAGGGCATCCCGGTGCGGCGCATGGTGTTCCACGAGATCACCAAGCCTGCGATCCTCGCCGCTGCGGAGAACCCGCGCGAACTCGACATGGACCTCGTCGAGGCCCAGGAGACGCGCCGCATCCTCGACCGGATCTACGGCTACGAGGTCTCGCCCGTGCTGTGGAAGAAGGTCATGAGCGGCCTGTCCGCGGGACGCGTGCAGTCGGTGGCCACCCGGCTGGTCGTCGACCGCGAGAAGGAGCGGATGAAGTTCCGCGTCGCCTCGTACTGGGACCTCGAGGGCACCTTCGACGGTGGCTCGGGCGTCGACCCGCGGATGTTCCCCGCGAAGCTGCACTCGGTGGACGGCAAGCGGGTCGCCCGTGGCTCCGACTTCACCCAGGGCGGTGAGCTCAAGGGCGCCAAGGACGGGTCGGCCAGCGTGGTCCACCTCGACCGCAAGGCCGCCGAGGACCTCGGCGACGCGCTGCGCCAGACCTCCTTCGAGGTCCGCTCGGTGGAGTCGAAGCCGTACAAGCGCTCGCCGTACCCGCCGTTCCGCACCACCACGCTGCAGCAGGAGGCCGGTCGCAAGCTCGGCATGAGCGCATCGGTGACGATGAGCGTCGCGCAGCGCCTGTACGAGAACGGCTTCATCACCTACATGCGTACCGACTCGACCACGCTGTCGAGCGCCGCGGTGGGTGCCGCCCGCGACCAGGTCCGCGAGCTGTCCGGCGCCGAGTACCTGCCCGACGCCCCGCGCACCTACGCCTCGAAGGTGAAGAACGCCCAGGAGGCGCACGAGGCGATCCGTCCCGCCGGCGAGTCCTTCCGCACCCCGGCGCAGACCGGCCTGACCGGTGACCAGTTCCGGCTCTACGAGCTGATCTGGATGCGCACCGTCGCCTCGCAGATGAAGGACGCGGTCGGCCAGTCGGTCTCCGTGCGCCTGGGCGGTGGCGCCGCCGACGGCCGCGACGTCGTCTTCGGGGCCTCGGGCCGCGTGATCACCTTCCACGGCTTCCTCAAGGCCTACGTCGAGGGCACCGACGACTCCTCCAAGCAGCGCGACGACGCCGAGGCCCGGCTGCCGAAGCTGACCGAGGGTGCGGCCGTGCAGGCCGCCTCGCTGAACCCCGCCGGGCACGAGACCAAGCCGCCGGCCCGGTTCACCGAGGCCACCCTGATCAAGGAGCTGGAGGAGCGCGAGATCGGCCGTCCGTCGACCTACGCCTCGATCATCTCCACGATCATCAACCGTGGTTACGTCTACAAGAAGGGCACCGCGCTGGTGCCGGCGTGGATCGCCTTCTCGGTGATGCGCCTGATGGAGGAGCACTTCGTCCGGCAGATCTCCTACGAGTTCACCGCCGAGATGGAGGCCGTCCTCGACGACATCGCGGGTGGTCGCAAGGAGCGGGTGGCCGAGCTCGACGAGTTCTACTACGGCTCCGAGCGGTTCAAGGGTCTGCACCAGCTGGTCACCGGCCTGGGCGAGATCGACGCCCGTGAGCTGGCCACCTTCCCGATCGGCGACCCCGAGGCGGGGATCAACCTGCGGGTGGGCCGCTACGGCCCGTACCTGGAGGGTCCCGGCGACGACGGCACCCCGGCGGCGAAGCGCGCCAACGTGCCCGACGACCTGCCGCCCGACGAGCTGACCGCCGCCAAGGCGCTCGAGCTGCTGGCCAACCCGGCCGGCGAGGAGACCGTCCTGGGGCGTCACCCGGAGTCGGGCCTGATGGTGGTGGCCAAGAACGGCCGCTACGGCCCGTACGTCACCGAGGTGCTGCCCGAGGACGCGCCCAAGACCGGCAAGAACGCGGTGAAGCCGCGCACCGGCTCGCTGTTCAAGTCGATGTCGTTGGACACCGTCACCCTCGACCAGGCGGTGCAGCTGCTCTCGCTGCCGCGGGTGGTGGGCACCGACCCCGACGGCGTCGAGATCACCGCGCAGAACGGTCGCTACGGCCCGTACCTGAAGCGCGGTACCGACTCGCGCACGATCACCTCCGAGGAGCAGCTGCTCACGATCACCCTGGACGAGGCGCTGGCGATCTACGCCCAGCCCAAGACCCGTGGTCGGGCTGCTGCCGCCGCTCCGCTCAAGGAGCTGGGCAACGACCCGGTCTCCGGCCAGCCGGTGGTGATCAAGTCGGGCCGTTTCGGTGAGTACGTCACCGACGGTGAGTACAACGCGACGCTGCGCAAGGACGACGCGGTCGAGACGATCACCCTCGAGCGTGCGGCGGAACTGCTCGCGGAGAAGCGGGCCAAGGGGCCGGCGAAGAAGACGGCCAAGAAGGGCGCGAAGAAGACCGCGACCAAGAAGACGGCCTCCAAGACCGCGGCGAAGAAGACCGCCTCCAAGACCGCGGCGAAGAAGACCGCCTCCAAGACCGCGGCGAAGAAGACCGCCACCAAGGCCGCGGCGAAGAAGACCACCAAGGCGGCCAGCAAGTCGGCGGGGACGAAGACCACGAAGACGGCTGCCGCCGACGCCTGACGCACACGCGTGACGCTGCCTGACGTCTGGCGGATGCGTCGCGCAGGTTCCGGGACGCGCAGGTTCCGGGGACGCGAAGAGGGCCGGACGAGTAGGCGGCAGCGCTTCTCGTCCGGCCCTCAACTGATCGCGGCCAGGGAGGGACCGCACCGTCGAGCCGGTCCGGAGGGCTGGTTCGACGGAGTCAGGGGGTCAGCCGGCCTCGCGCATCCCGCGCCAGGCTCGGCGGGTGCCGGCGGGGTGGGCCAGGCGCGCCTTGCGCTCGGCGTTGACCTGCGCGTCGGGCCGGGTGGTGTCGACCGGGACGACCCGCACGGTGGCGGCGCCGGCGAGGGCGATCGTCTCCTCGAGCCGTTCCAGGGTCCAGCCGGTGGGGGTGGCGAGCACGAACTCGTCCACCACCTGTCCCTGCCAGCCGGTGGTGGAGCGGAGGTCGACCAGGGCCATGCCCTGCTCGTCGACCGCGGCGGCCACGCCCGCGATGCCGTTCGTGCGTTCGGTGAACACTGCCTTCACGGACCACATCATGTGCCTGACCTCCTCGGTCTCCCTGCGCTCTCTGCGTCTTGTCCCTGCGTTTCGTCTCTGCGTTTTGTCTCTGCGTCTTGCCGCTGTCGGGTCGGTCTCGCGTCAGGCACGCCCACGTGCCCCCGGAACCCGTGCCGGCCACCTGTGGTGGACCGGCGTGGGAGCAACTCTGGTGAGCCGATGTTTCGACCATCGTGTGACTTGTGTAACAAACGCGTGAAGAAGCAATCAAGCCCGGCCGACGGCTTCGCCGACCCGCCAACGGGCGACCGTTCGGACGCCTAGGCTTCGCGCCATGGACGCCGACGCCC
This sequence comes from Nocardioides sp., assembly GCA_045627505.1. Taxonomy (GTDB): domain Bacteria; phylum Actinomycetota; class Actinomycetes; order Propionibacteriales; family Nocardioidaceae; genus Nocardioides. The sequence continues at coordinate 10,853 of JAZQNT010000295.1, read as the reverse complement.
CCACCGCCCAGCCCCCGGCCCCGCGGTCTCCCAGCAGTCGACGCCCGGGTGACCGGGACGCCGGGTGGGAACACCGGAGTCACACGTTCGGTCGTTGGGTGGCGTGGATCGTCCTGCTCGCGAACACGCTGGTCCTGCTGGTCGCGGTCTCCTCGGGCACGCGGATCGTGGATCAGCAGGTCCTCGCCGACGACCTGACTGCCGGTCGGGTCGAGCGGGTCGAGGTGGACCGCGGCGGCAACGAGGTGGTCTGGGACGGCCCGCTGGTGAGCCGGCGCACCAACTGGGAGCCGCGCGACGAGGGCGCCAACAGCATGCACCAGCGGGTGCTGGACGAGATCGCGGCGACCTCTTCGAAGCCGGTCGAGGTGGTCGAGGTCGAGCTCACCGGCTACGCCTCCTTCGCCGGGGTGCAACTACCGGGCTGGGCGATGCTCGCCGGACTGGTGGCCTGGGCGATGGGGCTGGGACGCCTGCTGGGGTGCCGGACGCCGCGGCGCGGCACCCGGTGGGGGTGGCTGTGGGTGGTCTGGCTCTGCCCGTTCGTGGGTGCTGGCCTCTTCGCCCTGCTGGGCGACCCGGACGGCCCCGGGCCGCGTCCCCGCACCACGGTGAGGATGAACGGCCTCGTCGGGCTGGCGCTCGCGGGCCTCGGCGTGCTTGCGGTCCGGGCGATCTGAGCACCACCCGTCCGGTGGCACCGCTGGCGTCGGGACTGCGCTCGGCGCCCCGTCGACATTCCCCACCTGCGTATGGTTGGGACGTGATCGCTGCACCCGCCCCTCGCTACACCGACTCCGGCGTCTTCCTCTGCTTCGAGGGCGGTGAGGGGGCGGGCAAGACCACCCAGTCGCGGCTCCTGAATGAGTGGCTGACCGGCCTCGGCCACCCCACGTTGCTGACCCGGGAACCGGGCGGCACCGAAGTGGGCGCCGAGCTGCGTCGGATCCTGCTGGACCCGGCCACCGGCGACCTGTCCCCGCGCACCGAGGCGCTCGTCTACGCCGCCGACAAGGCGGAGCACGTCGACTCCCTGGTGCTGCCCGCGCTGGAGCGGGGCGAGGTGGTGGTCACTGACCGCTACGTCGACTCCTCCCTGGCCTACCAGGGCGCGGGCCGGGCGCTCGACGTCGCGGAGCTGGAGCCGGTGCTGCGCTGGGCCACCCGAGGGCTGCGTCCGCACCTGACGATCCTGCTCGACCTCGCCCCCCAGGCCGGCCTGGGTCGGTTCGACGGCCGCGACCGGATCGAGGCGGAGGGCATCGAGTTCCACCAGCGGGTGCGTGAGGGCTTCCTGGCCCTGGCGGCCGCGGACGACCAGCACTACCTGGTGCTGGACGCCCGGGCGCCGGTGCAGGAGATCCACGCCGCGATCCGCTCTCGGGTCGAACCGCTGCTGGGGCAGGCGAGCCAGCTGCTCGGGCAGGTCTGCCGATGAGCGTGCCCACCACCGAGCGTCCAGCAGGCAACCCGTCCCCGTCCCCGTCCACGCCGTCCACGCCGTCTGCGGCGCTGCCCCCGATCTGGACCAACCTGGTCGGGCAGGCGCACGTGGCGGTCAGCCTCGACCGGGCGGCCCGGGGCGAGGGCATGACCCACGCCTGGCTCTTCACCGGTCCTCCGGGCTCCGGGCGTTCCAACGCCGCCCAGGCGTTCGCTGCCGCGCTGCAGTGCGAACGCGCCGGGTGCGGGGAGTGCCACGCCTGCCGCACCGTGCTCGGCGGCACCCACGCCGACGTCACCTCGGTCCGCACGGACGCCTTGGTGATCGCGGTCAAGGACGTGCGTGACCTGGTGCGCAAGGCAGCACTCTCGCCCAACGGCGAGCGCTACCAGGTGATCATCATCGAGGACGCCGACCGACTCAACGACCACGGCTTCAACGCGCTGCTCAAGGCGATCGAGGAACCCAACGCCCGGACCGTCTGGCTGCTCTGCGCGCCGACGGCCGAGGACGTCCTGGTGACGATCCGCTCGCGCTGCCGCCTGGTCACCCTGACCACCCCCACTGCTGCGCAGGTCGCCGAGTACCTGGTCCGGACGGACCGGGTGCCGGCCGACCTCGCCGTCAGCGCCGCGCGGGCCTCCCAGGGCCACATCGGCCGGGCCCGGGCGCTGGCCCGGGACGAGGCCACCCGCGCCCGTCGGGCCGAGGTGGTGCGCCTGCCCGCCCGGCTCACCTCGCTGGGCGCCTGCATGGACGCCGGCTCCCGGCTGCTGGAGGTGGCCAAGGACGAGACCGATGCCATCACCGCCGAGGTGGAGGCACGGGAGAAGGCCGAGCTGGACCGCTCCTACGGCGTGGAGGGTCGCGGCAAGCGGCCCCGCGAGTACGCCCCTGCGCCCAAGGAGCTCGAGACGGGGCAGAAGCGGCGCGCGAAGCGTCGCCTGCTCGACGTGCTCGACCGGTCCCTGATGGACCTGGTGTCGGTCTACCGCGACGCGATCGCGCTCGGGGTGGGTGCGGACACCGAACTGGTCAACGAGGAGATCCGCGCCGACGTGGTGACCCTGGTGCAGCGCTCCACCCCGGAGACCCACCTGCGTCGGATCGAGGCGGTGTTCACCGCCCGCGAACAGATGCTGCAGTTCAACGTCCCGCCGGCGATGGCGTTGGAGTCGATGGCGGTCGCGCTGCGGCTCGAAGGAGGACGACGATGACGACGATGAAGAAGACGGTCGCGATCGTGGTGGTCGCGCTGCTGGTGCTCGGGGCGATGGCCACCGCGCTGACGGCGCTCTCGGTGATGAACGGCGACGACTCCGCGTCCGACGACCCCACGTCCGACGCCCCTACGTCTGACGCCCCCACGTCCGAGGACCCCACGTCACAGCCGGAGGTCCCGAAGGTCGAGCGCGACGGCAGCCTGGAGCCGTTCGAGGACCAGAAGGTGGACTGGGTCTCGTGCGGCGACCAGCTGGAGTGCGCGCGCATGCAGGTGCCGCTGGCGTACGAGCACCCGGACGGCGAACGCATCACGTTGCGCCTGGTCAAGCACCTGGCGAGTGGCAAGAAGGTCGGCACCATGGTGGTCAACCCCGGCGGTCCGGGGGTCGCGGGCAGCGAGATGGCCGTCTACGCCGACGACTACCTGGGCGGCAAGCTGGTGGCGGACTTCGACATCGTGGGCTTCGACCCGCGCGGCACCGGTGACAGCGCCCCGGTCGACTGCCTCACCGACGAGCAGCTCACCGACTACCTGGCGGCCGACCCGACCCCCGATGACCCGGCCGAGGTCGCCGAGGCGGTGGAGGCCAACAAGGAGTTCGCCGAAGGGTGCCGGAAGCGCTCCGGCGAGTTGGTGGACCACGTGAGCACCGTGGACACGGCCCGTGACATGGACTTGCTGCGCGTCGTGCTGGGTGAGGACAAGCTGACCTACTTCGGCGCCTCCTACGGCACCAAGCTGGGTGCGGTGTACGCGGAGCTCTTCCCCGAGCGCGTGGGGCGGTTCGTCCTCGACGCCGCGCTCGACCCGACCGTGGGCCAGCTGGAGTCGAGCCTGGTGCAGGCCGAGGGCTTCGAGACGGCACTGCGGTCCTACGTCAAGGACTGCCAGAGCAAGCGGCGCTGCCCGGTGGCTGCCGACGACGGTGTGACCGGGAAGAAGGCGGTCGACCAGGGGATGGAGAAGATCGCCGCACTCCTGGAGCGGATCGGGGAGAAGCCCCTGCCGACCGACGACGGACGCAAGCTGGAGGGCGGTGACGCCTTCTACGGCTTGGTCCAGCCGCTCTACGCCGAGTGGTACTGGCCGGAGCTCACCGCAGCCCTGCGGGACGCGTTCAAGGGGAACGGCACCGATCTGCTCGCCCTCTCCGACGAGTACAACGGGCGCACCGAGTCGGGGTACGAGGACAACTCCTCGGAGGCGATCGGCGTGATCAACTGCCTCGACGACCCGTGGTCGATCAGCGCCGAGGAGGTGCCCGACTACCTCGATCGGTTCAAGAAGGTGGCCCCCACCTTCGGCGAGACCTTCGCCTGGGGACTGACCGCCTGCTCCGGCTTCGGGTTCGACGAGGGCAAGGACATCCCGGTGAAGGCGGAGGGCGCGGCCCCGATCCTGGTCATCGGAACCACCCGCGACCCGGCCACCCCGATGGTCTGGGCCGAGGCACTGGCCGACCAGCTGGACTCCGGGGTGCTCATCCGTCGTGACGGTGACGGGCACGGCGGGTACGGCGTGGGGAACTCGTGCGTGGACAAGGCCGTGGACAACTACCTGATCGACGGGAAGGTGCCCACCGACGGCCTCTCCTGCTGATCCGGGCCCCGCCCGGGCCTCGCCAGGGGCCCGGGCAGGGGTGCGATTCCCTGCTCGGGCGTCGTGTCCGTATACTCTCCCGAGGTTGCTCGTCCGTCCCTCGGTCGCTCCGTGGGGAAACAGCGAACGCCATGCCGCCTTAGCTCAGTCGGTAGAGCGAATCACTCGTAATGATTAGGTCGTCGGTTCGATTCCGACAGGCGGCTCCACCACGCAGGCCCCGGTCCCCAGGACCGGGGCCTGCTGCGTTCTCGGGGGTCAGTTGCTGGAGGGCCGGCCCCCTGCCGCCCGCCGCGTGCCGGACGAAAGTTGGACCCGTCCCGTGGGAATGTTCAGGATTGCATCACGTCCAAGAACGTTCGTGGATACAGTGCGAACGTCCGTCGGGGGTCGCTGCACTGCGTGAAGAGGTTTGACTGAACATGGCCGAAGGTCTGAGGGCGCGGAAGAAGAGGGCGACCGTCAACGCCATCGAACGCGCTGGTGTCCGCCTGTCCCTGGAGAAGGGCTTCAAGAACGTGACCGTGCAGGAGATCTGCGAGGACGCAGACATCTCCCGCAGCACGTTCTTCAACTACATGCCGTCCCGGGAGGCGGCGATCTTCGGGCGGCCGCTCCGGCTGGTCGAGTTCGAGAAGGCATGGGCGGTCTTCGAGGAGATCGCGCCGGTCTCCTTGCTGGGCGCGCTGATGCAGGTCTCGGTGCTCTCCATCGGTGGCGCCGAGATCAACCAGGAGGTGGCCGCCGGACGCAACCGGTTGCGTGACGAGCAGCCGGAGTGCCTTCCCCTCCTGCTGGCCCCGATGACCACGTTCTCCCTCGAGCTCTCCGGCTTCGTCACCCAGTGGCTGGCCGCGCACCCCGAGCTGCGGATGCTGCCCGACGTGTCGCCGCTGCGGGAGGCCACGCACGTGGTGACCCTGGCCGTGGGCGCGCTGAGCGCGCTGATGGCCGAGATGCGCGACGGTGACGACGACCTGATGAGCCTGGAGACCACCGCCGCCCTGGTGGCCGAGATCGCCGCCGTCGGGCAGAGGCTGTCGGTGCTCTGACCGCTGAGTCGGAACGTTGCAGGGCCAGAACGCTGCAGGGCCCGTCCCCTCCCGGATCTCCGGGAGGGGACGGGCCCTGTCTCAGTCCTGCGCCGCTCGTCAGGCCTGCTGTTGCGAGGGCCTGCGTGCGGCGGCAACCGCGGCCTTGGCCCGCGCCAGCAGGGACGGGTGCTGGTCGCCGGGATCGTTCGGGGGGCCGTCGTCGGGGCCACCGTCCAGCGTCGTTGCCGCGGCGCGTCCCTGCTCGTCGACCTTCAGGTCCACCTGCTCGTTGAGGTAGCGGAAGATCACGGCGGTGACCGCCGCCACCGGGACCGCCAGGAAGGCGCCCGCGATGCCGTAGAGCCCGGACCCGAGGGTGACCGAGAGCAGGACGATCGCCGGGTGCAGGTCCATCGACTTCGACTGCAGCACCGGGGAGAGCAGGTTGCCCTCGATCTGCTGCACCGCAAGGATCAGCAGCAGCACCCACAGGGCGCCCACCAGGCCGTTCGAGACCAGGGCCACCAGGACGGCGACGATGCCGGCGGGGATCGCGCCGACGATCGGGATGAAGCCGCCGAAGAAGGTCAGCACCGCGAGCGGGAGCGCGAGCGGCACCCCGATCACGAGTAGTCCGGCACCGATCAGCACCGCGTCGATCAAGCTCACCAGCGCCTGCGTGCGGATGAACCCACCGAGCGTGCTCCAGGCCCGGGAGAACACCTCGACCAGGTGCCCGCCCACGGCCGGGCCGCTCGAGCGCTGCAGCCACGGCAGGAACTTCCGGCCGTCCTTGAGGAAGAAGAAGACCAGGAAGGCGATGACCACCATGTTGATCAGCACCGAGGTCACCGCGCCCACGCCGGTCAGGACGCCCGAGGCGATCACCGCAGCCGAGTCGGTGAGGCGTTGCTGGGCGGCGGCCAGGAACTCGTCGATCTGCTCCTTGTTGAACAGGTTGGAGTCCTGGACCCACTTCTGCACCTCGTCGATGCCCTTGACCGCGTCATCGGCGATGTCGGTGCTCTGGCTGGCCACCGACGGCGCCATCAGGAAGACGCTCCAGACCACGACGCCCACCAGGAGCAGCAGGGTGCTGGCGGCCGCCAGGGACGGCGGGAACTTCAGCCAGCGCTCGATCCCGCGGGACAGCGGCTCGAGCACGGCGGCCACCAGCATCGCCAGCGCCACCGGCATCAGGATTCCCCAGGCCATGCCCAGCAGCTGGTAGAGCATGTAGACCGCGATCGCGATCAGGATCCAGCGCCCGCTCCACAGGGCCAGCCAGCCGATGCCGGAACCCACGACCCGCTCCCGGCTGGGCGGGTTGCTGGGGGTGGTGACCTCCACGTCCACCGCCACCTGTCCGGTGGACATGTGCGCGGACTCGCGGTGCTCGCTCGTGGGCGGTGGAGAGGAGTGAGCCTTCGGGGCGGAGTGGCCCGCGGGGCGGTCTGAGGCCTCGGGAGAGTGGTCGGACATGGTGCGGAGTCTTTCACGCAGGCGGGTGGCTCCGGCGAAAACCACCCGGCGGTTCGTCATCCGACGCGCTCCCCGGCCGCCCACACGGCTGGACGATGCGCGCCCGAGCGACGGGCGACTGGCAGGGGTTCGGTGGAGGCTGGCAGGCTCGAGGTGTGGCCACCAGCAAGAAGCGCCCTGACCTTCCGGTCGAGTACGTCGAGCGGATCTCCGCGGTGCTCGGGGCCCTGCCCGAGGTGGTCCAGGAGCCAGCCTGGGTCGGTGTGCGGTGGCAGGTCCGCAAGCGCACGGTGGCGCACGCCTTCGGCGGCGAGGACCAGCTGTTCCGGGTGACGTTCCGGGGAGAGCCGGACGAGGTGGTGGCCTTCGAGCACCTGGGAGACCCGTACTTCCGGTGCGGCTGGGGCCAGGACGTGATCGGGCTGCTGCTCGACGAGTCGACCGACTGGGAGGAGGTGGCCGAGCTGCTCACGGAGTCCTACTGCCTGCGCGCTCCTGCGGAGTTGGCGCGGCAGGTCGAGCGCCCGGTGCCGCCCGAGTCCTGAGCTCGCCCCGGAAGGGGCCGCAGCGGCGGCAGGTGGGGGTCGGCGACCCACGTTTCCAAGACAATCTGCACAATAAGGCCGGGTAGGTTACCGAACGCTCACCTTGGGTCCCGCAGGGGGTCCGGCGCCTGCGCGCGTGTAACCGGAGGGTGCAACACTCCTTCCACCACCGACCGGACACCCCTGGCCGGTGGCGTCCCCCCGAAGAAGTCGACCGTCAACACCCAGACACGTCGAGGTGAATCCATGTTCTCCAAGGTCCTCGTTGCCAATCGTGGCGAGATTGCCATCCGCGCCTTCCGCGCCGCGCACGAGATCGGTGCCACCACCGTTGCCGTGTTCCCGCACGAGGACCGCGGCTCCGAGCACCGCCTGCGCGCCGACGAGGCGTACCAGATCGGGGAGCTCGGCCACCCGGTCCGGGCCTACCTCGACGCCCGGGCGATCGTCGACGTCGCGGTCCGCTCCGGTGCCGACGCCGTCTACCCCGGTTACGGCTTCCTCTCGGAGAACCCCGAGCTCGCCGAGGCGTGCGCCGAGGCCGGCATCACCTTCATCGGACCGGGCGCCGACGTGCTCACCCTGACCGGCAACAAGGCCCGTGCGATTGCTGCGGCGAAGGCCGCCGGCGTCCCCACCCTGCAGTCGGTCGAGCCCGGCACCGACGTGGACGCGCTGGTCGCGGCGGCCGAGGCGATCCCCACCCCCCTCTTCGTCAAGGCCGTCGCCGGAGGCGGTGGCCGCGGCATGCGCCGCGTCGACGACCGTGCCGCGCTGCGCGAGGCGATCGAGACCTGCATGCGCGAGGGCGAGGCCGCCTTTGGTGACCCCACCGTCTTCATCGAGCAGGCCGTCGTGGAGCCGCGCCACATCGAGGTGCAGATCCTGGCCGACGGCCAGGGCGGCGTGGTCCACCTCTTCGAGCGCGACTGCTCGGTGCAGCGCCGCCACCAGAAGGTGGTGGAGATCGCTCCCGCGCCCAACCTCGACCCCGAGATCCGCAAGAGCATGTGCGCCGACGCCGTGCGCTTCGCCAAGGAGATCGGCTACAAGAACGCCGGCACGGTGGAGTTCCTGCTGGACCCCGCGGGCAACTACGTCTTCATCGAGATGAACCCCCGCATCCAGGTGGAGCACACGGTGACCGAGGAGGTCACCGACGTCGACCTGGTGCAGTCGCAGATGCGGATCGCGGCCGGCTCGACCCTCGAGGACCTCGGGCTGACGCAGGAGAACATCACCCTGCGCGGCGCCGCCCTGCAGTGCCGCATCACCACCGAGGACCCGGCCAACGGCTTCCGTCCCGACACCGGCAAGATCACCACCTACCGCTCGCCCGGCGGTCCCGGCGTCCGCGTCGACGGCGGCACCACCTACACCGGCGCAGAGGTCTCGGCCCACTTCGACTCGATGCTGGCCAAGCTCACCTGCCGCGGTCGCACCTTCGAGAAGGCCGTGGAGAAGGCCCGCCGCGCGGTGGGCGAGTTCCGCATCCGCGGCGTCGCCTCCAACATCCCGTTCCTGCAGGCCGTGCTCGAGGACCCCGACTTCGCCTCGGGCCACGTGACCACCTCGTTCATCGAGACCCACCCGCAGCTGCTGCAGGCCCGTCGCTCCGGTGACTGGGGCTCGAAGCTGCTCGCCTTCCTGGCCGACGTCACCGTCAACCAGCCGCACGGCAAGCCGACGATCACCGTCGACCCGCTCACCAAGCTGCCCACGCTGCCGCCCCTGGGCAACGGCGTCGAGGTCCCGGCCGGATCGCGCCAGCAGCTCCTCGAGCTCGGCCCCGAGGGCTTCGCCGCTGCACTGCGCGCGCAGCAGCGCGTCGCGGTCACCGACACCACCTTCCGCGACGCCCACCAGTCGCTGCTCGCCACCCGCGTACGCACCCGCGACCTGGTCGCCGTCGCCGGACACGTCGCCCGCACCACCCCGCAGCTGCTCTCGCTGGAGGCCTGGGGCGGTGCCACCTACGACGTGGCGCTGCGCTTCCTCGCCGAGGACCCGTGGGAGCGCCTGGCTGCGCTGCGCGCCGCGGTGCCCAACATCAACCTGCAGATGCTGCTGCGGGGTCGCAACACCGTCGGCTACACCCCGTACCCGACGGCCGTGACCACCGCCTTCGTCAAGGAGGCGGCCGCCACCGGCATCGACATCTTCCGCATCTTCGACGCGCTCAACGACGTCGAGCAGATGCGCCCGGCCATCGAGGCCGTCCGCGAGACCGGCACCGCCGTGGCCGAGGTGGCGCTCTGCTACACCGGCGACCTCTCGGACCCGGACGAGCAGATCTACACGCTCGACTACTACCTCGAGCTGGCGAGTGAGATCGTCGACGCCGGCGCGCACATCCTGGCGATCAAGGACATGGCCGGCCTGCTGCGCGCCCCCGCGGCCCGCACCCTGGTGACCGCCCTGCGCGAGCGCTTCGACCTGCCGGTGCACCTGCACACCCACGACACCACCGGTGGTCAGCTGGCCACCCTCACCGCCGCGATCGACGCCGGCGTGGGCGCCGTGGACGCCGCCTGCGCCGCGATGGCAGGCACCACCTCGCAGCCCTCGCTCTCCGCGCTGGTCGCGGCCACCGACCACTCGGCCCGCGAGACCGGCCTCGACCTGGCCGCGGTCAACGCGCTGGAGCCGTACTGGGAGGCCGTGCGCCGCGTCTACGCCCCGTTCGAGTCGGGCCTGCCCGCCCCGACCGGTCGCGTCTACCGCCACGAGATCCCCGGCGGCCAGCTCTCCAACCTGCACCAGCAGGCGAAGGCCCTGGGCCTGGGCGAGAAGTTCGAGCAGGTCGAGGACATGTACGCCGCCGCCAACGACATCCTCGGCAACGTCCCGAAGGTGACGCCCTCGTCGAAGGTGATCGGCGACCTCGCCCTGCACCTGGTGGCCGTGGGCGCCGACGTGAAGGACTTCGAGGAGAACCCGGGCAACTACGACCTGCCCGACTCGGTCGTCGGGTTCCTCTCCGGTGAGCTGGGCGACCCGCCCGGTGGTTGGGCCGAGCCGTTCCGCACCAAGGCGCTGGCCGGCCGCACCTGGAAGAAGCCCGTCGAGGTGCTGACGCCGGAGCAGGAGGCAGCGCTGGTGGCCGATGACGCCGCCACCCGCCGCGAGGCGCTCAACACGCTGCTCTTCCCCGGACCGACGCGTGAGTTCCACGAGTCCCGCGAGCAGTTCGGCGACGTCTCGGTGCTCCCCACCCCGGCCTACCTCTACGGCCTCAAGCGCGGCACCGAGACCAAGGTCAAGCTCTGGGAGGGCGTGGAGATCCACGTCGGACTCGAGGCGATCGGTGAGCCGGACGAGCGCGGCTTCCGCACGGTGATGATCACCGCCAATGGCCAGCTGCGCCCGGTGTCGGTGCGCGCCCGCTCGGTGGTGGCCGAGGTTGCCACCGCGGAGAAGGCCGACGCCTCGCAGCCGGGTCACGTGGCGGCGCCGTTCGACGGCACGGTCGCGGTCAAGGTGGCCGAGGGCGACACCGTCGAGGTCGGTCAGACCGTCGCGGT
>JAZQNT010000294.1:0-4500 GCA_045627505.1 Nocardioides sp. | reverse complement strand
ACCACGCCAGGCTCAACCGCCCGAACCTCGGAGCGAGGCGCAGCCCCGAGGGGGCGGACGCCCGCTGGCTGACTCCGGGCGTCTGCGCCGGGTCGGCGGCAGTTGCCGGTGGCTGCGGGGACGACGCCTCAGGGGCCGGCTGGACCGGGGTGCTCACGAGGCGTCCTCGACCACTCGGGTGGCCTTCCTCACCTGTGCGTCGAGACGCTTGCGGTCCTCCTCGAGCGCGAGCTGGTTCTCCTCGATCGTCTTCGCGTCGAGTGCGGCGCGGGCCTCGTCCAACCGCTTCACGAACCTGACCTGCTGCTTGCAGTCGACGTCGGCGACGGCGAGCTCGATCTCACTCGGCGTGGCCGGACCGGTGAGGTCGTCGTCCCCACGCTCGGCACGGGCGTCCAGCACCTTCCCGATGTCACCCTGGTCAGCCAGCGGAGCGGTCACGCGGTAGCCCTTGTCCGCGAGGCAGGCGATCCACTCGCCCACGGCCTCGCGGTACGCGTCGCCGCCCTCGAACTCCGGGCGCCCCGACATCCGCAGGTCGTGGGCCATCCCGAAGACCGAGACGTTCGGGTCGCCCGTCCCCAGCTCGCGACGTGCCTCGCCGACACAGCCGCCCGGCGGGATGGGCTGCCCGTCCACCTCACCTGGCGACTCCGTCTCTTTCCCCGTGCTGGGCGCGGCCAGGTCGCCGTTCGCGGACGGGCGCTGCCCGCCCAGGACGAACTCGAACGAAGCACTGCGCTCGGGCTCCTGCACCGTCGACTCGGGGTCGTCCGCCGGAAGCCCGTAGCCGTACTCCTCGGCCCACTCCCGGTTCGAGACCCCGTACAGCCGCGAGATGTCCCAGCGCTCCTGCTTCAGCATCGCCTGCAGCTCGTCGGCGAACGAGCGACGCGGCGCGTGGTCGAACCCGAACCGGTCCATGCACTGCTGGACCAGCAGATCCTCCGCGTAGTCGACGGTCACCAGCTCGGTGGGCGTCAATCGGTAGGCCTGCAACGGGGTCTTCAGCAGGGGTTCCTCCGTCACCTCGACGTCGGCGCTTCCCCGGCCCGAGTCCGAGCCCGCGCTGGCGATCGCCGCGGGGGAGGACGTGGGCGACTCGTCCGCGCTGCAGCCGGTGAGCAAAAGCCCTGTGGCGGCAACCCCGACCACCAGTTCCCTGATCAACACACGCTCTCCTGACAGTCGTGGCGAACCGGGTCGTCCACCCCTTCGTGCCATCGCCTCAGAGGACCAGATGTGACTCGCCGGCCGAAGACTCCTGAACTTCTCGCACCCGGGGAGTCACACCCGGGCGGCCAGTGCGATGACTCGTTGACGGATGCGCCGGGCATCCGAGGCGAAGGCGGCGGAGGTGACCTCGTGGGTCAAGCAGTCGTGAGCACTCTCCGTCCCCGGCCCGCGCAGCTGGCACGGGAGGGCAGTTTCGCGGACCGGGAAACGGTGGACGCCGTCCCCCGGAGTTCGGGACGGGCCGTCAGTGCGGCCAGTACAGTCCCGGCGATGGACGCGCGCGGGTTCGAGGAGCTGTACCAGCGCTTCAGCCGACCTTTCTTCAGCGTGGCCAGCGGCCTCGTCGGGCCCACCGCCGCGCAGGACGTGGTCCACGAGGTGTTCGAGGTCGTGTGGTCGAAGCGACGGGAAGCTCCGTCCGACCCCGACGAGTGGGCGCCCTGGTCATGGGGGATCCTGCGGAACAAGGTTCGCCAGGAGTTCCAGCGACGCACGCGCAAGCACCACGACCATCGTTTCTCCGCCGACTTCGAGGCGGAGGACCGATCCCAGCCACTGCTCGCCGACGTCGCGGAGATTGTCGCTGCCCGCGACTCCGCTCGTTCCACGTGGAACGCGCTGCCGGAGGGCGACAGGGAGCTGCTGCTGCTGGTGGCCGGCACCGACCTTCCCGGCGCCGAAGTGGCGGCCCTGCTCGGGATCTCGCACGAGGCCTATCGCAGACGGGTGTCGAGGATGAGGGTGAGGCTGACCGCGCGCGAGGCCGCGAGCACGCAGGACGAGAGCACGGCACCGATGCCCGGAGGTGGCCTGCGATGACGAACTCTGAGCCCATGGACGAGACGGACCTGCTGCGCCGTGAGCTGCGCACGGCCGGATTCACCGCGCAGCGCAGCCCGGAGGAGTTCGGGTTGGAGCTGCGGATGCCCGAGTCGTTCACCCGCCCCTCGGACACGCAGCGCCGGGTCACTGACCCACGTCCCCCACGGTGGGTCCGCCCTCTGCTCTTCGGTTCGGTCGCGGCCTCCGTCGCGGCAGCAGCGACGGTGGCTGTCCTGGGCACGCCCGCGTCGGAGGGCGGCCGGTCCGACGCCGACCGGCCCCACCACCCGACGTCGGCGCCCGAACTCATGAACGTCGCGAAGGTCCTGGGTCGTGCCGGCCGGGCAGCCGGCGCCGAGTCGGACCGCACCGACGTGGACGCCTACTGGCGCGTCGAGACGCTCGTCCAGGACGGCACGGCACCGGCGCACGAGCGCAGCGTCTGGCTCGGACGCGGCCGGGAGGGGCTCCTCGTGGAGGACGGCCGCAGGACCGTGTTGCGAGCGGCCACGTTCGGGCTGGCCAAGTCGGTCCTGAGCTGGGACGAGTTGCGCGCGCTTCCGCACGATGCCGACCAGCTGCGGACGCTGCTCACGCGCGAGGTGCGAAGTGCCTACGGGGCGGAAGCCGACGACGAGGACTACCGGGTGGCGAAACTGGCGGGCGAGCTGCTGTCTGAGGCACCGACCCCTCCCGGCGTCCGGCGGGCCGCGTGGGAGGTCCTGGCTCAGCTCCCCGGAGCGGTCCCCGTCGGCCGGGTCACCGATGCAGCGGGACGCACCGGGGAGGGCGTGCAGTTCTCCCGTCCCCGGGGCCAGGGCCAGGTCGTCACCTACGTCGTCGACGTCCGCACGGGCGCCATGCTGGAGGTGCGCCACGGCAGCGCCTCGAACGACTCCGAGTTCGTGACCACACATCTCACTCGAGGGCCGGCCGACACCCTTCCGGGATGAGGTCGTCGCGCCAGATCGTCGCGCCAGATAGTCGCACCAGGTCGTCGCGCCGAGTCGCCGCCTGAGAAGTGAACACTGGTTCACTCCCCCGAGAGGTGCCGCACGGAGCGCCATTCCCTGCCGCGACCCTGTTGCACGTGATCCACATCACGCTACGGTCCAGAAACCACTGGTTTCGAGGGAGACAGCCATGAGTGACGTCCAGGACAGGTCCAAGATCTACGTCGACGGCGGTTGGTGCAGCAGCGCGGCGAACGAGCTCGTCGACGTCGTGAACCCGGCGACCGAGCAGGTCATCGCCCGGATCTCGGCGGGACATCCCGCGGACGTCGACGCCGCAGTCAGCGCCGCCCGCGCGGCCCAGCCCGACTGGGCGGCGCTGAGCGGAGCCGAGCGCGGGGAGTGGCTGGACCAGATCGCGAAGGAGATCGAGGCCGAGTTCGCCGACCTGGCCCAGACCGCGGTCGCCGACATCGGCACCCCGATCGACGTGGCCGGACCGGTGCAGGTGGGGGTCCCGCTGTTCAACTTCGGCGACTTCGCCGAGATCGCCCGCTCGCTGGACACCGAGAGGAAGGTGGGCCCCTCGATGGTGGTGGAGGAGCCGGTGGGCGTGGTCGGCTGCATCACGCCGTGGAACTTCCCGCTGTTCCAGGTGAGCCTGAAGGTCGGCGCCGCCCTGGCGGCCGGCTGCACCGTGGTGCTCAAGCCCAGCGAGGTGGCTCCCCTGCTGGCCCACCGCCTGGCCGGCATCATCGACCGGGTCGGTCTGCCGGCCGGGGTCTTCAACCTGGTCAGCGGCGGGCCCGTCGTCGGTGCCGCCCTGGCCGAGCACCCGGGCCTGGACATGATCTCGTTCACCGGTTCCACGGCCACCGGCAGGCGGGTCGCCGCCGCGGCCGCCGAGAACACCACCCGGGTGGCCCTGGAGCTCGGCGGCAAGTCCGCCACGATCGTGCTCGACGACGCCGACCTGCCGGCGGCCGTGGCCGACGCCCTGGGCAAGTGCTTCCTCAACTCCGGTCAGATCTGCATCGCCCAGAGCCGCCTGCTGGTTCCGTCGAGCAGGCTGGCGGAGGTGGAGTCGCTGATCCCCTCGATCATGCCGGCGTTCACCCCCGGCGACCCGACGCAGCCCGGCGTGGTGCTGGGTCCGCTGGTGAGCCAGCTCCAGCGCGAGAAGGTGCTCGAGCACGTCAACCGCGCGATCGTGGACGGGGCACGAGTGCTGGCCGGGAGTACGGAGGCGCCCGACCAGCCCGGCTACTACGTCACCCCGACCGTCCTGGCCGACGTCTCCCCGGACTCGGCGATCGCCCAGGAGGAGGTCTTCGGCCCGGTGCTGGTGCTCCTCCCCTACGCGACCGAGGAGGAGGCCGTCGCGATCGCCAACAACTCCGACTACGGCCTCTCCGGCGGCGTCTGGTCAGCCGACACCGACCGCCCCGTCGCCGTCGCCCGCCCGATAAGTCGGCGGCCAAGCGGTCTT
>JAZQNT010000293.1:0-2101 GCA_045627505.1 Nocardioides sp. | reverse complement strand
CTGTTCGCGACGATCCACCTGTCCACCGACCTTTGGCTCAATCTTCAGTTCTTGGCCGTGGGCATCACCTTCGCGCTGATCACTTGGCGTACGGGTGGTCTTGAGACGTCAGTCGTGCTGCACGCGGCCAATAATTCTCTTGGCCTGATGTTGGCACTTGCGCTTCACGCCGACCTCAATGCGACCTCGACGTCGGCGCGCAGGGCATCGGCCAGCGTCCCCATGCCGCCGCGCAGGCCGGCGAAGACCGGGGAGTCGTAGGTGGTGGGCACCGCCGCCGCCTGCTCCAGCAGCGAGCCCCGGACTGCGAACGCCACCAGCTGCGGGACGGCGGCGCGAGCCGACAGCAGCCGGGAGTTGCCCGCGTACACGCCGCCCAGCAGCGGCTCGACCAGCCGGTCCACCACTTCGTCCCCGAACCGGGCGGCCACCAGGTCGCCCACCGAGACGTCCTCGCTGTCCGCGAGCTGCAGCGGCCCGAGTCCGGGTTCGGCCCGCACCCGGGCGATCGTCTCGTCGCTGACCACGCCGGAGTCCGCGAGGTCGTCGACGTCGAGCGGCACCCCCATCAATGAACGCGGCAGCCGCCGCAGTGCACCGCGGGTCCAGATCCGCGACGACGTCAGGGACGGGTGCTGGACCTCGAGCCCCAGCTCACGGGCGAGGTCGACGCCCTCGGGACGACGGTTCAGCATCGCCTCGGCACCGACGTCCACCCGGACCCCGGCCACCTCCTCGGTGCGCAGCTTCCCGCCTGCCCGGTCACTTGCCTCGAGCACCACCACCTGCTGGCCCGCGAGGGCCAGCTGGCGGGCGGCCCGGAGACCCGCGAGACCGGCACCGACAACGACGACGTCCATGCCCCCAATGTGTCAGACGGGGACACGGACGTCAGTGCAGGTGAGACACCCGGGGCGCCGGTGGTGACCCACGGATCACCCGGGAGGGCGGGTCCTGCGTGGCCTCAGGCCTCCGCGGAGCCCTTCTCCACCGGCGCACCGTTGATCCGGCCGTCGAGCGTGCTCGGGTCGAGGTCGTCGCGGTGCAGGCGCTTGAAACCGCTGCGGTGGAAGATCAACGGCTCGCGATCGGGCGAGGTGGTCGCCTCGAGCACCTCGAGCAGGATGATCAGGTGGTCACCGGCCTCGATCTGGTCGTGGATGCGGGTGCGCAGCGTGGCCACACCCTGGGTCAGCACCACGGCACCGGCCTCGGAGGTGTGCACGTCGAGGCCGTCGAAGCGCCTGTCGGCCGGACCGGCCAGCTGACGGCAGATCACGTCGTGGTGGTCAGCGAGCACGCTGATCCCGAGCTCACCGGCCCGGCTCAGCGCCGGCCACGTGTTGGAGACCTTCGCGATCGCGAAGGAGACCAGCGGCGGGTCGATGCTCACCGAGGTGAACGACGAGGCGGCGATGCCGATCTTGTTGCCCTCGACCTCTCCGGCCACGGCAACTACGCCCGAGGGGTAGAGACCGAAGACGTCGCGCAGCTGACGCTGGTCGAGCTGGGCGGCAGTGGTGGGGGTCATGCGGGCACCTCCGTGCTGTTTCGGGTGGCGACTCGAGCAGCGACGAGCGCCTGCACGGCCGGACGGTTGGTGGTGAGCCAGTTCCCGTACGCAGCCGGGTCGTCATGGGACGAATCGACCACGTACAGCCCCTTGGCAGGACTTGTGGCACTGATCTCACTGAGCACCGGACGCAGCGTGAACTCGGGAGCCAAGCTGTGCGCGGGGCTTCCCCCCAGCATCAAGGGTACGGCGACACCCTCGAGGCTGCCGGCACCGAAGCGGTCCAGGAAGAGCTTGAGCAGTCCGGTGTAGGAAGCCTTGTAGGTCGGGGTGGCCACCACGACCAGGTCGGCTGCGGCCACAGCGGCCACCAGCGCCGCGACCTCGGCGTCGGCCCAGTCGAAGAGCCGCGGACCCCAGTCGGCGAGGTCCACCACCAGGTCAGGAGCACCCTCGGGCAGGCCGACGCACAGCTCCCGAGCCAGCAGGGTCGCCGCGGCGAGGGTGCGGCTCTGCGGCTTCGGGTTGCCGACGACGACGGCGACGTTCGGCGCGTTCACACGTGCGTTCACGGGATGCTCCTGACGG
>JAZQNT010000292.1:0-2595 GCA_045627505.1 Nocardioides sp. | reverse complement strand
AGATGGAGGCGGTGCGTCCTGACCTCGACGGCGCCCAGATCATGGCGATCCTGGGGATCGGCCCCGGCCCGGTGGTGGGCGAGGCGTACCGGTTCCTGCTGGAGCTGAGGCTGGACGAGGGCCCGCAGAGCCCCGAGGCTGCCGAGGCCGCGCTGCGCACCTGGTGGGAGCAGCGCCAGTAGGCTTGACGCCCTGACCCCCTGACCCCTCGGACGTCATGGGAATTGGGGTCCCCGGACCCCGATTCCCACGACGTCCGAGCGGAGCGGGCGGCGGGCGTGAATGGCCATTCACTTCCGGGCGTCCGTGCCCTAGCGTGGTGGTGCATGAGGCGTGATCACTGGTCGCGGCGCACCCGCACCCTCTCCCCGACCACCGAGTACGTGGAGATCCAGCGGATCCTGGCGATGCACGAGTTCCCCTGGGACATGACCCAGTCGCTCAGCTTCGCGCTGTTCCGCACCTACGCGGTGCCCGGGATCGGCCGCTTGCTCTTCGAGACCGGGGAGTTCACGACCAACACGCAGAAGCGGTACGACGACACCACGCTGCTGCTCGAGCCCCCGGCCCGCCTGGGCTTCGAGCACCCCGAGGCCCGCGCGGCGATCCGACGGATCAACCAGATGCACCGCTCCTACGACATCCCCGAGCACGAGATGCGCTACGTGCTGAGCACCTTCGTGGTGGTGCCCAAGCGCTGGCTCGACGCCTACGGCAAGCGCCGGCTCACCGCACGTGAGGTGCAGGCAGGGGTGGAGTACTACCGCGAGCTGGCGCGACACATGGGCATCAGGGACGTGCCGGAGACCTTCGCCGGTTTCGAGCAGCTGATGGACTCCTACGAGGCCGAGCACCTCGCCTTCGACGAGGGCGGTCGGGCGGTGGCGGACGCCACCCTCGGCCTGCTGACGAGCTTCTACCCGCGTCCGCTGCGCCCCGCGGTGCGGCTCTTCAGCCTCGCAGTGATGGACGCCGAGGTCCGTGACGCCTTCCGCTACCCGACCCCTCCGGCATGGGTGCAGACGGCGTCGCGGGGCGCGCTGCGGGCCCGCGGCCGGCTGCTCCGGTTCTTCCCGGCCCGCAAGCAGCCGTTCACCGTCGAGATGAGCCGCAACGTCAAGGGCTACCCGGACGGTCACGACGTCGCCGCGCTCGGCTCCTTCCCGGTGCCCGGGGTGGGCGCCTGCCCGGTGCGGCACGGGCCCGCGGGGGCCTCCGGCGCCCGGTCCGAGGGCGCGCCTCCCGCGGGGGTGGAGGGCGCGCCCCGGACCGGGAACGAGGAGGCGCCGGCCGTCTGAGCTCGGCTGTCCGGGTTCGGCCGTCAGGGTCGGGTGCCTCTCAGCGAGCCGCCACCGTCAGGGTCCGGGTCCGGGTGACCTTCGCGAAGGTCCCCGTGCCGCGGTAGGCCACCTCCACCCGGTGGCTGCCCACCGGCAGCGCCGGGAGACGCACCCTGGCCACCCCACCGGCGCGACGACGCGGCTCCACCGCGACCGTGCCGACCTTCTTCCCGTCCACGAGCACCACCACCGTGCCGCCCAGCCGGGACGAGCCGCTGGCCAGGCGGGCCCTGACCACGGGCCGCTCGTCCGAGCGGATCCTGCGGGGCAGGACCACGCTCATCCGTGTGGTCCGTTTCCTCGCCTTCACCGCCTTCGTGCTGCGCGCGATCGAGGACCGCCCCGAGGCGCGCACCTTGATCCGGGCCTGCAGCCTCTTCCCGACGTCGTCCGGACGCACCCGGTAGCGGGTGCCGGTGGCCCCGGGTATCGCTCGCCGGTCCCGCAGCCACTGGACGTTCACCTGCGCCGATCCGAGTTTGCGCCAGGTGCCCGGCGTGGTGGAGACGGTGCTGCCGACCCGGCCGCTGCCCTTCAGGACCGGGGCCTTGACCAGCACCGGTGACGGGGCCTTGGCCACGGCCACCGAGCGCCGTCGCGTCGTGGTGTTGCCCGCGGCGTCCCGCACGGAGTGGACCAGGGTGTAGGTGCCCGCCCTGGAGGTGTCGACCTGCCCCCTGACCTGCACCTGGGAGGTCAGCACGGTCCCGTCGTCGTCGCGCGCACTCACCCCGCGGCGGGGGTTGAACGTCGCGCCGTGGGCCAGGGTGGAGTCCGGCGGGAGCACCAGCTGCGGGGCGGTGGTGTCGGTGGATCCGCGGGCCACGAACCAGCCGGTGCGGGTGGTCCCGGGGAGCGCCGCGCCGGTGCGCGCGTCCCGGCTCGCCGAGGTCCACGCATAGGTGGCTCCGGCGCTCAACCCGCCCCAGTCGACGGTTGCGGACGTGCCCGAGGTCGTGGTGCTGCGTCCGATCTCCTGTCCCTCCGGTCCGACCGAGAACAGCGCATCGGTCCCGAACGAGGTGGTCCGGGACGTGAACTTCACCGGGATCCGGAAGTCGTCCTCCCGGCCGTCGTAGCGCCTGCGCAGGTCGTGGTCGCCTGCGCCGAAGGCCTTGCGGAACGGGGAGTAGGCGTCGACGCTGATCTCGGAGCGGTCGACGTCCACCTGCAGCAGCCGCAGGAACGACGCCCCGAACCGGTGCTTCGAGGTGCTGGAGTAGCCCGGGAGCGCGGAGAGCCCCAGCTGGTCGCC
>JAZQNT010000291.1:0-10940 GCA_045627505.1 Nocardioides sp. | reverse complement strand
ATTTCAACATATATCTCATGTTGAAGCAACCAATATGAATGGTTACTATTTTCCGATAAGTCCGAATCATATGTTGCTGATAGCAAAAGGAAGTGACCCGGTGAATGTTGTTAGTTATCGCATGGCTGATAAAGATTTGATTAAAAAGTTCAACCGGGTAATATCTTCACATAGCAGCGATGTCGCCGAGTGCGTCCTGCGCGAAGTCAGTGATGCCGATCCGGACGGAACCCTCGTGCTCACCCGGCACGCGGACCCACTCGTGCTCAACGGTGTACTTGAGATCCTCGGGGTACATCACGGACTCCTGTCGCGTCGCTGTCATTGGTGCACGAGGCGACCACGGGCCGCCTCGCCGCAGGCAACGCTACTGCCCCCCGTTCGGCTCGGCGAACTCCGGTCGGGCACTGCTGACCGTGCTGGTGATGTCGACGCGGTCCAGCTCCTCGATGCTGACGTCGGCACCCTCACCCTTGCGCAGCTGGGAGACTGGTCCGCTGGGGAACGTGAGGCCGGTGTGCAGGGTGTTCGGCTCACCGATCACCTCGAGCACGTAGGGCGCCCGGAGGCGCTGGCCGTCGACGGTGACCACGCCGTCCTCGAGCTCGAAGTAGCTCGAGGCAACCAACCGCACCTCGTCGTTGAACTCCATCGACTCGGCGCCAGCGGTCCTGAGCTCCTCCACCATGTCCAGCAGGGACGACACGCTCACCCGACCGTCGCCCTCGGTGATCGTGACGCGCAGTCCCGGGCCGGTGACGGGGACCAGCCCCGCCAGGATGTTCAAGGTGTCGAGGCGCTGCTCCGCCTGCTCCACGGCCGCCTCACGCGCACTCGAGTCGACGAGCAGGTCGCGGCGGGTCTGCTCCAGGCGCTCGATCTCGCGTCTGGTCCGGTCCGAGGTGCCGGTCAGGCCGTTGAAGATCTGGATCAGGTCCTCCTCGCGCCGCCCCTCGTAGGTCTCGTCCTGGTTGGTGGTCCGGACCTGGACCACCGCGGTGAAGCCCACCAGGGCGAGCAGCACACCGGCGATCGCCTGGCCGCGCGAGGGCTTGAGGACGGAGGCCCGGAGCCGGGCCAGCCCGGGCCGGGAGGGGGCCTCCCCGTCCTCGCTCGACTCCTTCGGGAGAGCCGGCATCAGGGCGGTCTCCTCCAGCGGCTCCTCCCCCGCTCCGCCGCCGGGCGCCCCTGTCTGTCCAGGTGTCTCTGTCTGCCCAGGCATCCCCGTCGGCCCGGGTGTCCCCGGCGTCGCTTCCTGCTCGCCGGGCACCTTGTCGTCCTCGCCCTTCATCTTCGGCTCACGCATGGAACAGGTGGCGGCGGATGGCGGCGGCGTTGGAGAAGATCCGGATGCCGAGGACGACGATCACGCCGGTGGACAGCTCGCTCACGCCCAGCTTGTCACCGACAAAGACGATCATCGCGGCCAGGATGACGTTGCTGACGAAGGAGACGACGAAGACCTTGTCGTCGAAGATTCCGTCGAGGTGCGCGCGCAGGGCCCCGAACACTGCGTCCAGCGCAGCCACCACGGCGATGGGGACGTACTGCTCGAGCCCCACCGGGATGTCTGGCTGAAGGACAAGCCCCAGGACGATTCCCAGGGCGAGGCCGATCGCGGCGATCACTCGTCGTCCTCCTGTGGTGCTCGTTCGTCGTTGCTCTTGAGCAGGCGCTCGGCGTGCCGGAGCTGGCGCACACGCGTGGCCGGCACCTGCAACTCATCTACATCTTCCACGGTGACCCTGAAGTCCAGTGCCTCCGCCACGCCGCGGAAGGTCGCCCCGGAGGTACTGGCCTGCAGGCGCCCCTCCATGGCGTCCGGGTCTCCGACGGCATCCACGCGGTAGGGCGGAGCCAGCGGCCGCACGTTGACGTGGATCGCCTGCCCGGAGTTCTGGATCGAGCTCAGGGCGGTGAGACGTTGGCCGTTGATCGCGATCGCCTCGGCGCCGGCGGCCCACAGTCCGTCCACGAGCAACGCGAGGTCGCTGTCGCGCACGGTGTGCTTCCCGTCCGCGGAGTCGTCCACCTTGACCCGGATTCCGGGACCGCTCACGGCCAGGAAGCCCGCACCGGCCCCCACGCGTCGCACCCGCGAGCTCAGGTGGGACTCGCGCTCGCGCAACGACCGCAACCGCTCCTCGGACTCGACGTTGGCCTGACGGAGCTCGCCCGCCTGCTGCTGCAGCTCTCGGACGTTCTCCTTGGCCAGCTGGATGCGCTCGACCAGGCTCGCCCGGCCCAGGGCGGTGACGTCGGCGTTGCGAGAAGTCTGCACGCCCGCGACGGTGGCCAGCAGTGCCGTCGCCGCAACAACGCCCAGGGTCACCGCGGCGCTCCGTCGACCGCCCGGCTGCGCCGCCCCCCGGGCGACGCCGGCAGCGCGCTTGCGCTCGGCCACGACCGTGTAGTCCTCGTCCATGGACTGGCGGGTGATCAGGTCCAGCAGCGGCATGGTCACGGTGGGCGGCCGAGCCGCGCTGCCGCTCCTCGCATCGGGCCGCGAGCCGGTGGCCGGGCTGTCGTGGCCCTCCGTGTCGTCACCTGAGGCGTCCGGGTCGGTGCCAGCGTCGATCCGGGCGATCTCGGCCGTCTCGGACGCGCGGCGGTACTCCTCCTGGTCCGAGGGCTTCACGCGTCCACCCGCCTGCGCGGAGGCACCTGCTGGACGAGTGTGCGCACCTGCCAGACGTAGAGCAGCCCGGCCCACCAGTAGAGGGCGCAGCCCCACAGGGCGAAGGCCCACCCGAAGATCTGGGCCAGGAGCCCGACGGTTCCGTCGAGCCCGGCGAGAAGCAGCAGCGGGAAAGCGTAGAGGAGGTTGAAGGTGGCCGCCTTGCCGACGAAGTGCACCGGCAACGACACCAGGCCACGCGAGCGCAGGACCGGGACGAGCGCCCACAGCACCAGGTCGCGCAGCGGAAGCAGCACCGCGAGCCACCAGGGGACGATGTCACGCCAGGCCAGTGCGATGACGACGGCGAAGATGTACAGCCGGTCGGCAACCGGGTCCAGGAGCTCGCCCAGACGGCTCCGCTGGTTCAGGCGGCGGGCGAGGTGCCCGTCGAGCCAGTCCGTGACGCCGGACGCCATCAGGAGCACGAAGGCGGCCACGTCCGCGTGGGCGACGACCACCAGCCAGACGAAGAGGGGGACGCCGAGCAGACGAAGGAAGCTCACCAGGTTGGGCAGGGTCCAGACCTGGCTTCGCACACCAGACGTGCTCACACGTTCCTCCTCCCGCGTTCGACCGTTGCGCTGCGTCCGGCACAGCGTACCCAGCGGGCCTCAGCCGCTCCGGCGACCCGCCCTGCCGACACCGTCAGACTCGGCTCAGCCGCGGAACATGCCGATCGCCACCGCCACCTCGGCGGTCGAGACCTCGGGGAGGACGTCCGCGGGGCTGTTCACCGAGACCCAGCCGCGTCCGGGCTCCCACCGGCGCACCACGCGCGCGGGCACTCCGACCACGACGCTGTGGTCGGGCACCGTGCCCCGCACGACCGAACCGGCGCCGACGACCACGTTGCGCCCGATCGTGGTGCCGGGGAGGACGACCGCGCCGTGCCCGATCCAAGATCCCGAGCCGATGCTGATCGGGTCGTGGCGGCCGAACTGCAGGCCGATCGGGGTGTCGGGGTCCTGGTAGCCGTGGTTGGCGTCGGAGACGAAGACGTCCATCCCGAACCAGACGTCGTCCCCGATCACGATGGACTCGTGGGCGGTGATGGTCGACCGGGCCCCGATCACGCACCTCTCCCCCAGCACCAGGCCACGCTCCGGAGCGTTCGCGTCGTCCGGGCCGTAGCCCACGCTCAGCGCAACGCGACGCCCGATCATCGTGCCGGAACCGATGTGCATGTGCTGGGTGCCGAAGAGAGTCAGCACGGGGAACGCGATGCAGCTGCCTTCCCCGAGCTGCCCGAAGCTGTCCCCGAGCCTGGTGCCGGGAGCGATGGCGCCGGCCCGCTCCACCCATCGGTGTGCCGCGTGCAGG
This sequence comes from Nocardioides sp., assembly GCA_045627505.1. Taxonomy (GTDB): domain Bacteria; phylum Actinomycetota; class Actinomycetes; order Propionibacteriales; family Nocardioidaceae; genus Nocardioides. Next base: position 6,940 of record JAZQNT010000291.1, on the reverse strand, counting down.
GCGTTCGCGACCAAACGGTGTCGAAGCTTCACGGGGTGGGACGCTACTCGTACTCCGGTGGCGACCGGGCCTGAATCGGCACCCCGGCCGACGTCGCTGGGGGTGCGTCTGCGCGCAGGCGACAGTCAGCGAACCGGGAGCACGATGCTCTGCCGACCTCGTTCGACGATGCGTTGCTCGGTCGTCACCACCAGGTTGAACCGGGAGGTGTTCCTGCCGTGCGTGACCGCCTGCGGCAGCACCGCGTGCGCCCGACGCACGGCCGCGGTCAGCCGCCGGTGCCTGCGCTCATCGGCCTCGGTCCAGGCCATGCCGAAGGCAGTTCGCACGCGATCGGGGAGCATCCCCAGGACGAGGAAGTCGGAGACCTTCATCCCCGGCCGGAGCGCGCGCGGGACGGGCATGTTCGTCAGGATGGCGCGGCCCACCACGCGCGCTTCGTCGGTGACGTGGAAGGCGTTTCCCGCGAGGTGCGCGCCCATCCACTCCTCGAACGCATCGGCGGAACGCGGTGCGACCGACTCCGGCATCCCGAAGAGCACACCAAAACGCACCCACTCGGCCCACAACTCCTCGCGCTCGGCGGCCGCGAGCGGGCGAACCAACGTCTCGTAGGCCACCCGGGAGGAGTCGGCGAGCACCCCCATGGTCCACAGCATCAGCGCCGGGTCGAAGGCGTCGTACCTGGTGCCGGCGGGAACCGGCCCCTCGTCACGTTCGAGCGCTCCGCGCACCCGGCCATGCATCTGCTGGACCGCGGCGAGGACCCTGTCCGCCTCGGCGCGGTTGCCGAAGAAGATGGACTCGAACGCCTTGGCCGTGTGCGCAAGTCGGGTGAAGGGACGCTCCTTCGCCAGGGTCGAGGAACTCGTCCCCACGTAGGGAAGCGGAGCCGTCGCCCCGAGCACGAGCGCCCGGCGGCCGTAGGTCTGCCCGACGAGGCGGTGGGACTGCACCTCGCGCAGCAGCGACCCGGGGGGAAAGTATCCGCCCTCGTGCCCGTCCCGGCCGTCCGCTGCAGTCAAGTGATCCATGGTCCCTCCTGCGATCCACCCTAGGGCTGCTGCCGCGATCCTAGCGAGGAGTGCTCAGCGGTGGACCCGACCTGCTGGAGAGAAGTCCTACGCTTCTTCGGTTCAGGTGCTGAGTGATGTGTATCACCATATATTTCTGATACCGACCAAGGAGGAACAGTGAGCACCGCAGTCATCACCGGAAGCACCAAGGGCGTCGGACACGCCATGGCCCGAGAGTTCAGGAAGCGTGGCTACGACGTCGTGATCACGGGTCGCAGCCAAGCGGCAGCGGACGAGGCAGCGCAGGCCCTCCTCGCGACACCCGGCGGTGGCCAGGTCTCGGCACTCGCCACGGACGTCAGCGACGATCACGCCGTCCAGGCGCTCTGGGACCACGCGGTGAAGAAGCACGGCACCGTCGACGTGTGGATCAACAACGCCGGCGTCGCCCACACCACCGAGCCGGTGGCCTCGACGGCTCCCGAGGACGTCCGCGCGATGGTCGCCACCAACATGCTCGGCACCATCTTCGGGTCGCAGGTGGCGGTACGTGGCATGACGGCCCAGGGCCACGGGAAGCTGTTCAACGTGCTCGGCGGCGGCAGCGACGGCCGCCTGCGTCCGAGCATGGGGGTCTACTCGTCCACGAAGCGCGGTCTCGACATGCTCACCAAGGCGCTGGTCAAGGAGAACGCCGAGAGCGGCATCCTGGTCGGCCAGATCCGTCCCGGGATCCTGATCTCCGAGGGCTGGCTGCGGGAGGCGGCGCGTGCCCCGGAGCAGGTCTCGTCGCAGCGGCGAGCGCTCAACATCCTGTCCGACCACGTCGATGACGTCGCGCCCTACCTGGTCGACCAGGTGATTGCTGCCACCAGGAACGGCACCGAGATCTCCTGGCTGACCACGGGACGGATCACCAAGCGCTTCATGACTCCGGGGTACGCGAAGAAGCACGACGTGATGGCGCGCTACGGTCTCTGAGCCGCCGAGCAGACGTCCGGGGCAGACGTCCGGGGCGCGGGCAGCACCCGCGCACCGGTCGTCGGCTCACCCCCGGTCGAGTCGTGACCGGGAGAAGAATGCCTGGTCGGAGCGGGACTCCAGTAGCTCCACGAGCACACCGTCATGGGTGGTGCCGTAACAGACGGCCGCCACGCCGCCACTCGACTCCGTCACTGGGTGGTGCCACGTGACGCCTCGCGCACCCAGCGCCTCGCCCCGGTCGCGGTGAGCCTGCGCATCGCTCACGTCGAGGCACAGGTGGTTCACCCCGAAGTCCGTCGGGCGGGCCCGCCCGCCGAGCCCGCCCCGGCGCACGTCCAGCGCCACCGGTCCGGTCACCTCGGGCCAGGGGAAGTGTGCCGGCGCAGGGACGTGGACGCGCACGCCCACGAGACCCGTCGGGCCGCCTGCGCTCGGCACGAGCAGCAGTGGCGTCCCGTCAGGACATTGGACCTGCGCCCCGTCGACCACCACCGCGTCCGGGCTCCCACCGTGGGACAACGCACGCGTCACTGCCTCGGACACGTCCTCGACGGCCCAGACGAGCCCGTGGATGCCCGGCGCGTCCGGGTCGCGTGGCGCCGGCGCCGGGGAGGAGAACGCAAAGAGCTCCAGGAACGCGCTGTCAGTACGCAGCAGCAGGACCTCAGCCGAGGTCCCCTTCGTCGCCAGGGAGTCGTCGGCAGGCGTGGTGCCCACCGGCCAGGCGAACGCCCCGTGCTCCGAGGCCCCAAGGCCCTCGACCCAGAACCGTCGGGCCGCCGTCAGGTCGCGCACGGACACCCCGACGTGGTTGATCCGTACGTGCTCGTTCGACGTCGTCATCGTGGAGTGCACCATCCCGTTCGCCCCTCAGGAAATGAAGTGGGGAAATGAAGTGGGGTCGAGGCCGCGGAGGCAGCCTCGACCCGTTGACACCCGGTCCGCGCTCAGCGCGCGGGCAGCGGGATGTCGATGCGCTGGCACTTCTGGCAGGCCTTGCGCAGGGGCATCTGCTTGGGGTTGCGCGGGACGCGCCAGCCGTGACCACGCAGGCGGCAGAAGAGCGGCAGCTTCACCTTCTTGGCGGTGGGGACCCCGGGGAAGTAGGCCACCGGCTTGCCGGTGGGGATCCCCTGGGCCCTGTTCTGCTGCACCGCAACGCCGGCACCCACGAGGCCGATCGCCAGCAGGGCGACACCGAAACGCTTGTTCATGACTGCTCCTCACATCAGGTGCGCAAAATATATCCTGTTACTGGGTAAGTGGGAGGAGAACGCCTCACTTGACGCGGCGACCGTGCCGGGACGACACGCGACCCACCGCACAATCGCGGCTCAGCGGCGCTGACGCTCGCTGTCGATCCGCTCGTAGGTCGGCCCCAGGTCGAGCAGGTGCGCCCGCTGCGCCTCCTCGGCACCACTCACGTCGCCCGCTCGGACCCGGTCCAGGATCGAGCGGTGGTCGTGGTCGACCGTGTGCCAGAACTGAGCAGGGGCCTTGCGGCGTACGAACCGCTCGTAGACCACCCCGAAGATCGGCGCCGCGACCGCTTCCAGGACGGGGTTCGCCGCGCTGCGCAACAGACCGAGGTGGAAGTCACGGTTGGCCCCGAACATGTCGTCAAGGTCCGTGTCGTCGGGGTCGAACAGCCGACCGTCGAGGAACTCCAGGTCACCCGCTCCGTGACGCAGCGCGGCGAGGCCCGCGGCCGGGACCTCCAGCATCAGACGCACCTCGAGCAACGACTGCACCGAGACCGACGCGCTGTCGGTCAGCAGGGACAGGCTCGACTGGACCAGGCCCGCGATCTCCTCCGGCGCAGGGGCCGCCACGAAGGAACCACCCGCCACGCCACGTCGAGTCACCAGCAACCGTTCCGTCGCCAGCGCCCGCAGCGCCTCGCGCACGGTGCTGCGCGAAACCGAGTAGAGCTCGCACAGCTCGGACTCGGTCGGCAACCGGTCCCCGGACTTCAGCTCGCCCTGGAGGATCTGGACGCGCAGGGCATCTGCGACCGCGCGGTAGGCGGGTCCGGACTCGGCTGGAGGCATGGTCGGCACCCTAGTCCCCCGCCTCGGCACTGAGGGCGCATTCCCCCCGACCCGAGGCGCCCCGCGCGGCGCGGATCACTGCGTCCACCACCAGCTCGGGTGCCTGCAGGGGGGCGTCGTGCCCACACGGCAGCAGCTCGTACTCCTGACCCCGCGCGTCGCGGCGATCCCTCGACCAGCGTGAGGGGTAGCCCGCAGGCGTGTCCGCACAGAACAGCACGACCTCAGGGACGCTCACCGCCTCCTCGACCACGACGTCCAGCGAAGGCCCCATGGGCGTGGGACGCAGCCGTTCGTTCACCCACGCAAGGTGCTGCGCGTCCAGGCCTGAGGTGGCGTCCAGCGGGCGCGCGGGTACCCAGAACTCCGGTGGCGGGAGCTCACCGGGCGCTGTCGGCCCCAGGTCGACCGCGCGCTCGCCGGGATCAGTGAGGGCGGCATCGAGGTGGACCAGCACCGAGATGCGCTCCGGCACGCGCACCGCCAGGGGCCGGGTCACGATGCCCGCCTGACTGTGACCCACCACCACCAGGTCCTGGAGGTCCTCGGCCCGGACCAGCCGCTCGAGCTGCGACACCCAGGTGTCCAGGTCGGACACGTGCGGGACCTCCCCGTACCGCTCCCCGCAGCCGATGAGACTCGGGGCGTGGACGTCGAAGCCGGCCTCGAGCAGACCCTGGCGCACCCGGCGCCACGCCCAGCCACCCCGGAAGGCCCCGTGCACCAGGAGCACCGGACGTTGCCGCGTCATGTGTGCAGCTCGGGAACACGGTCGTCCAGGACGACCTCGACGATCTCCCGCGGGTAGGTGTCGTACGGCTGCAGGTGCTCGTACATCTTCAGCGTGTGCTCGACGTAGCCCTCCGCCCGCGTGCACTCCTCATAGCTGGCGAGGTCCTCGAACCAGCGCAGGTGCGTGAAGTGCCACAGGTCCTCGGTGCCGCGCACCAGCTGCCTCCCCCGGAACCCCGGGTGCGCTCGGAAGAAGTCCGCGAAGCGCTCGCTGAGCCGGACGTAGGCCTGGGCGTGCTCCTCGTCGGGCTTGGTCCATGCCTGCGAGATCACGACGATCATGGGAACCCCCTTCCCTGTAGATCATATATCTATACAATCTGTAGCGTGAGCAAGAGCAGCAGCCAGACCAAGACCATTCATGAGTTCCTGGCCGAGAACCCGGACGTCGACAACACGGAGTTGTGGGCCCAGTTCTGGGAGATCCTCAGCGAGGCCAAGGAGCGCATCATCGCTGAGCTGCCCGTGCAGCCGCACCACTCCTCCGAGGGCCTGGAGTACTGGGCCACCGAGGACAAGTCCTACGAGGGCTCCATGAGCACCTTCGTGGGCGACCCCGACCACGGGGCCGAGTGGCTCGTCCACTCCTGGATCGGAAACCGCAAGAACTCGATCCTCGACATGAACCTGCAGGTGTGGCTCGGCCCGCACATCGACGTGCCCCACCTGATCCTGGTGTTCGGGACCATTCCCGACATCTTCTTCTACTCCGAGCTGGTCCCCCGGCGTGACCTCATGACCGAGGTTGACTACCTGGAGAAGTACTACGAGCCGCTCAACGAGGACTTCCTCGCCCTGCGTGGCGACGACCGGTTCACCTGGTCGGTCTCACACGGCTCGTACATGCGCGCCTTCCTCTCCCCCGTGGCCCACTCCTACGTGGCGCCGCGCAACGAGGACGTCGTGGCGACCCTGCGCAAGGTCGTCAACGAGCGCGTCGACAAGTGGCTGGAGGCGGTCCGTACCGCGACTCCGACCGACGTCGAGGAGCGCGCAGCACTGCGTGAGCGCGACCACAAGGTCCGCACCTACGGTTACACCCTCGACCCGATGAACGAACTCTCGAAGAAGTTCCTCGGTGCAGAGAGGGTCGAAGAGCTGGTCGCAGTCCGCGCCGGCTTCAAGCAGATGGAGGAACTTGCATGAAGGTCCTGGTCATCGGAGCCGGCTTCGTCGGCTCTGCCGCGGCCGAGCGCCTGATCGGTCTCGGTCACGAGGTCACGGTCACCACCACCACCGAGGCGAAGGTCGGCCCGCTCTCCGAGCGCTTCGGCAACGCGATCGTGCTCAAGGGCTCCGACCGCGACGGCGTGCACGCCGCGGTCGCCGCCGCTGACGCCGTGATCGTCACCGCCGGTCCGTCCGCCCAGGGCTCGATGACGCCTGAGGGTCGCGCGAAGACGTACCGCGAGATCCTCGTCGGCACCGCCGAGAACGTGGTCTCCGCCCCGGGCGACGCCCACATCGTGTGCCTCTCGTCCCTGTCGGTCTACGGCAACGCCGCGAACCACCTGGACGTCGTCACCGAGGACGCCCCCACCACCGACTCGGACGACCCGAGCCCGGCCAACTTCATCCTGATGGAGAAGACCTACCTCGCCGCAGGCGAGCGGGTGGCCGTCCTCCGCTGTGGCGACATCTTCGGCGAGGGTGACCCGCCGATCGAGGACAAGGTCAAGATGGCGCACCAGTACCTGGGCGGCTCCGTGCCGTTCTCGGGCAACGCGCTCCTCTACCGCCTGCAGGTCGAGGACGCCGCCGACGCAGCCGTCCACGCGATCGAGAAGAAGCTCTCCGGCATCTTCAACCTCACCCACGCCGAGGTCCCGCCGACCAACGCCAAGCTGTTCGACACCATCTCCGTGCGCAACGACCTGCCCGCGCTGGAGTACCGCAACGAGATCGCCGGCCCCACCTCGCCGATCTCCGTGCAGAAGCTCATCGACTCCGGCTTCACCCCGTCGAAGTCCTACGACCCGTCGTTGGACGAGCTCAAGAACGCCTGACACCCCAGCACGAAGAAGGGCGCCACCCCGATCGGGGTGGCGCCCTTCTTCGTGCTGGGGTGTCAGGCGTTCTTGAGCTCGTCCAACGACG
>JAZQNT010000290.1:0-2823 GCA_045627505.1 Nocardioides sp. | reverse complement strand
ACCTCTCGATCGATGCGGGTGGGAGACGTGTTGCTTGCCTCCGCTTGGAGATTGCACCCGGCAGGCCGGACGCAATCGGTCAACACGGAAACCCTAGCGGACATTCCGAGGGGCACCAAACCGGGGCCCCGGCCACGAGGTCACCGGAGGCGTCACTCCGCCGGACGCAGCCATCCCGTGCGCTCCCCCACGCGCACCAGCTCCCACCCCGCAGCGAACGGCTCCAGGTCGTTTCCCTGGATGACGAACGGCACCGGTCCGGCGATGTCCACCACCAGTGCGGCTGCCTCCTCCTGGACGGCGCTCTGCGCGGCCACGGGCGCAGGCACCGGGACCGGACGCGCCTCGGGGTTCCACCGGTGCAACGACTCGGTGCTGGTGAAGGCGATCAGTGCCTGACGCCCGTCCGCACCGGTGACCAGGACGGTGGCCATGTCGCTGGACTTGTCGTGCGCCAGCCCCTTCTCGTCGTACTCCACCTCCCCGAGCACCGCGACGACGGGAACCAGCAGCCGGGTGGGCGCCAGCGCCGCGATCACCTCGGGGAAGGTGCTGCGGTCGACCGCGTACGCCTCCAGCGAGGCGGCCAGGGGCGGTGCGATCGTGCCGTCGTCGTTCGGGAACGACGACTGCAGGATCTCCGCACCGGCAAAGCGGTTCGGATCGATGGCGCGCGGGGCGTGGGCGTCAGTGCCGGGGTGACTCATGGTGCGCCCAGCCTAGCCGTGGGTGTGGAAGGCTGGGAGGCGTGGACGACGTGACGTGGAGCATCCTGGCCCTGCTGCTCACCGGTGCCGGAGGCGCGGCGACCTGGTGGGCCTTCACCCGCCGGGGGTCGGTGGCCGGCACCGCTGCGCTGGGCTGGACCTTGCTGGTGCCCGCTGCCTGGTTGACCGGTGTCCTGCAACTGGTCTCCCGCGTCTCCAGCGCCGTCGCCCGGTGGGCCACCCACCTCGCCTTCGACCTCACCTTCTGGGCGGGGATCGTGCTGGGCGGGATCGGCGCGCTCCTCATCGTCACCGCCTCAGCACTGAGGGCACGTGGCTCGGACACATCCCCGGCCCCGGGCGAGACGCGGGCCGCCCCCACCGTGGCGGAGGTCACCGGACGGAAGCGGCCGCGCCGCGGCTCGAAGGGCGGCTCGAAGCGCGGATCGAAGAGCGGGGCCACGGGCGGTGGCCCCGGCTCCGACGACGACCTCTCCGACATCGAGGCCCTGCTGCGCAAGCGGGGCATCGAGTGAGACGCGACCTCTCCCACGTCTCCCTCACCGCCCGCAACGCTCTCTGGACCCGGTTGGACAATGCCGTCCGGCAGCACCCGGAGCCGGTGGACACCCCGCTGGCGGTGGTCGACCTGGACGCCTTCGACGCCAACGCCACCGACCTCGTCCGCCGTGCTGGCGGCACACCGATCCGGGTGGCCTCCAAGTCCCTGCGCGTGCCCGCACTGATCCGTCGGGCACTCGCCCAGCCGGGATTCTCCGGGGTGCTCGGGTTCACCGTGGCCGAGGCGCTGTGGCTGGTCGACCAGCGCGTCAGCGATGACGTAGTGGTGGCCTACCCGAGCGTCGACCGGGGCGCGATCGGCCGCCTGGTCGGCGACCCGGCGGCGCTGGCCGCGATCACCCTGATGGTGGACGACGTCGCCCACCTCGACATCGTGGATGCCTGCCGCAGCGAGGTCCTCGCCCCGGTCCGGGTCTGCCTGGACGTCGATGCCGGGCTGCACCTGCCCGGGGCGCACGTGGGTCCGCGCCGCTCCCCGCTCACCGACGCCGCCGGCGTGCGACAGCTCGCGGAGGAGATCGCCCGACGCCCCGGGTTCACGCTGGTGGGGGTGATGACCTACGAGGGTCAGGTGGCCGGCGTCTCGGACGCCGTGCCCGGGAAGGCACCTCGCTCCGGCGTGGTCCGGGCTCTCAAGGCAGCCTCCGTCCGTCAGCTCGCCCCCCGGCGCGACCGCGTCCGCACGGAGCTGGCCTCGGTCCTCGGGGCACCGGCCCTGGAGTTCTTCAACGCCGGCGGCTCCGGATCGCTGGAGACCAGCGCCGCCGATCCGTCGGTCACCGAGGTCACAGCAGGTTCAGGGCTGCTCGTCCCCGGGATCTTCGACCACTACCGGGCCTTCGCCCCACGACCGGCTGCCTTTGTCGGGCTCCCGGTCACCCGCCGACCGGGGACCGACAGCGTGACGGTGCACGGCGGGGGGCTGATCGCCTCCGGGCCCACGGGTTCAGACCGCTTGCCGTTGCCCTGGGCTCCCCCGGGCCTGTCGCTGACCCCCCTCGAGGGGGCCGGTGAGGTGCAGACGCCACTGGTGGGCGCTCCTGCCTCCTCCCTGGCGATCGGGGACCTCGTCTGGTTCCGGCACGCCAAGTCGGGCGAGCTCTTCGAGCACGTGCGCGACGTGCACCTGCTCCGGGGCGAGCGTCTGGTCGACCGGGTGCCCAGCTACCGCGGCGAGGGGCTGGCCTTCTGAGCGCCCGGATCGACCACGCTTGGATCGACCCTGCGCGCTCGGTGCTCACGCTGCTCGGCGAGCGCACGGCACGCCCGGGGCACGATGCCACGGAGAACGTCCTCCGGCTCCCGGCCGTGGTGGGCGTCGACGGACCGTCCGGCTCCGGCAAGAGCACGCTGTCCGAGGCGATCTGCTCCGTGGCCCGGTCCTGGTCATCCGGCGCGCTGCGCGTGCACGTGCTCCACACCGACGAGCTGCTCGACGGCTGGGACGGCCTGGACACCATGGCCCCGGCAGTCGTGGCGCAGGTGCTGGCCCGCCTGCCCGAGCGCAGGGTGCTCCAGCACCGCCGCTACGACT
>JAZQNT010000289.1:0-3100 GCA_045627505.1 Nocardioides sp. | reverse complement strand
CCGGAGGCGGCCAGGTGCTCACGCACGACCTGCGCGGCAGCCTCGTCGAGGTCCGCCCGGGGGGCGTCGAGCTCGTCCGTCACAGGGGAACCTCCATACGCATCGTCGAGCGGGCCCGCTCGTAGGACTGCAGGGTGAGTTCCGCGGTCCGCTCCCACGCAAACCTCGACGCCTGCTCGACCGCACCAGCGGCGAGGCGGGCACGCAGCGAGTCGTCGACGACGATCCGACGCAGGGCCTCGGCCCAGTCACCCGGCTCGTGGGTGTCGACCAGCAGGCCGCTCACGCCGTCACGCACGACCGTCGTGAGGCCACCGACGGCAGCCGCCACGACAGGAGTGCCGCAGGCCTGCGCCTCCACGGCGACCAGCCCGAAGGACTCGTTGTGGGAGGGCACCGCCACGAGCGTCGCTGCGGAGTACCAGCGGGCGAGCTCGACCTGGCTGACCGGAGGGACGAACCGCACGACGTCGTCGAGGCCCAGCTCGCTGGCCAGGACCGCGAGGGACTCGGGGTGGTCGCGTCCGCTGCCCGACGGCCCGCCGACCACCGGCACCACGATCCGCGACCGTAGCGAGGGGTCACGCTCGAGGAGCACGGCCACGGCGCGCAGCAGCACGTCGGGGGCCTTGAGCGGCTGGATGCGTCCGGCGAAGAGCAGCACCGCCGCGTCCTCGGGGAGGCCGAGCTCACGGCGTACGCCGGCCTGGTCGCGGCGGGTGAAGACGCGGAGGTCGACGCCCGGCGGCACGACGTCGATCCGGTCGGGCTCGGCGCCGTAGAGGCTGACGAGCTGGTCGGCCTCGAGCGCGGTGTTGGCGAGCAGCCGATCGGCCGCCTGGACCACCTGCTCCTCGCCGATCACGCGCGCTGCCGGCTCGGGGTTGTCACCGAGCGCGAGCGCGGCGTTCTTGACCTTCGCCATGGTGTGCATGGAGTGGACCAGCGGCACGTTCCAGCGGTCGCGTGCCAGCGCCCCCACCTGTCCCGAGAGCCAGTAGTGGGAGTGGACGACGTCGTAGTGGCCCACGGGGTGCAGCACCTCGGCGCGCAGCACCTCGCGGGCGAAGGTGCAGAGCTGGCCAGGCAGCTCGTGCTTGTCGAGGCCCTCGAAGGGACCGGCGGCGACGTGGCGCACCAGGATCCCGTCGCCCGCCTCGACGACGGCCGGCAGGCGCGAGGAGGTGGCGCGGGTGAAGATGTCGACCGCGACGCCCTGACGGGCGAGGCGGCGGGCGAGCTCGATGACGTAGACGTTCATCCCGCCGGCGTCCCCGGTCCCGGGTTGGTACAGGGGCGAGGTGTGCAGGCTGATCATCGCGACACGGTGCACGCCACGTCCTTCCGTCCGGTCAGGGGTTCACCGGGGTCAACCGGAGCCGGCCTCCCATTCTTCCCCAGCGCACCGAAGGAGTCGCGCGCGAGGCGTCAGACGTGCACCTCGTCCTCGTGGTCGTCCTCGTACTCGTCGTAGACCAGCCGCCCGCGCACCCAGGTCAGGGCGCCCACGAGCAGGCAGACCACACCCAGCACGCCGTGCAGGATGAAGGCGTTGCCCAGCTCGCCACGCAGCACCTCGTAGACCGCCCAGAAGAGCGCGGGTGCGGCGAAGCCGACGATCGCGTCGAGCCACAGGGCCGACCCCTTGACCAGGGTCAGTCCGATGCAGACGAGGCCCAGGAGCACGAGCGAGAGCCCGGCCCATCTCATGAGGTCTGCTGCTCCGTCGCCGGGCGAGACCACCCAGCGCAGGATCCACACCAGACCACCCAGGGCGCCCAGCGCCCCACCCAACTGCCGAACTGTCATGGTTCTTCCCTCCACTCGTGCACCGGCGCACGGCCGCGGGAGCACCATCGCGTGGGGACCCCTCCGCCCCCGCGCGGGCCGTGCCGCGTCGGTCTCCCCCACGTCTCGGTCATGAGGGGGTCACTCACTCTAACCAGAGGTGTGCGACACGTGGTGGAAACGTTGCACCCACCGACGGCCCGGGCGCACCCACCAGGTGCTGTGGACGGCGCTCCCCGAGGCGTCGTGGCCGCGCCACACGAGCAGGACGGTGTGGTCGTCCACCTGCTCGGCCCGCAGCACCTCCATCTGGACCGGACCGGCGGCCGAGACACGCTCGAGCCAGTCCTGACGGCTCCAGACCCGCCCGGAGTCGCCGACCAGGCTCCAGTCGGCATGCAGGTGGGCCGCGAGGCTCACCGGGTCGTTGCGGACCTCGTCGGAGAGCAGGGCACGTTCGTACGCCACCACCTCCTCGACCGCGTCCACGTCAGCGTCGGCGCCTGCGTCCGGGTCGGTGCTGCCGGGCACGTCACCCGCGAGGCCCGAGCTGCCGGTCACGGTTTCGACGACCTCCCCGGCCAGGGAGAACAGGTCCTCCTCGATCTCCACCTGGCCGACGGAGGCGTCCGGGTGGTCAGTGGCGGCATCGGGGTAGCCGGGGCCGGCCTCGGGGCTGCGCCCCTCCTTGTGGGCCACGGCCGCCGCGTTGGCCAGGGCGTCGGCCTCCTCGTTGAGCGGGTGGCCGGAGTGGCCCTTGACCCACTCGAAGGTGACCTCGCGCCCCTGCATGGCGGCGTCGAGCGCCTTCATCAGGTCGACGTTCATGACGGGCTTGCCGTCACCCTTCTTCCAGCCCTTGCGCTTCCACCCGGCCATCCACTTGGTGATCGAGTTGATGACGTAGTTGCTGTCGCAGATCACGTGCAGGGGCTCGTCCAGGTGGGCGGTCTGCTGGAGCAGGTCGAGCACCGCCATCAGCTCGCCCATGTTGTTGGTGCCGTGGGGCCAGCCGCCCGACGCCCAGTGGGTGGGGTCGACGTACCACGCCCACCCCGCCGGTCCGGGGTTGCCGAGTCCTGAGCCGCCTGCTGCCGCAATGATCGTCACGGGCGTCGATCCTGCCATCGCTGGTGGGAGAATGCCGCGCATGACCCCTGCGAACGTCCCCACCTCGGTCCCGTCCAGCGTCATCGAGTCCGGTCAGCGCGTCGCCGTCGTGACCGGGGCCGGCAGCGGCATCGGCGCCGCGACCGCCCGCGCCCTCGCCGGCGACGGCTTCCACGTGGTGTGCGCCGCACGCCGGGCAGAG
>JAZQNT010000288.1:0-2648 GCA_045627505.1 Nocardioides sp. | reverse complement strand
ATTCACAGTAAGGATCCTTGCCTATGCGGTCCACGGCAGCCACATAGCACTGGTTTTCTATGGCACGGGCATGAGCAAGGGTCGTCCATGCGTTGATGCGTACTGTCGGCCAACTTGCTATGCTGGGAAGTTTCTTTCTTCTGGTGGGCCTGGCCGGCAGCCTCCACCGGCAGGCGTACGGTTCCGGGCGCGCCTCCCCGGATCCAGCCTGACCGACTGCGCCGCTCGGGGTGCGCCTGGTTGCCGGCCACGGCGAGGGCCGGGCCCTGGTCCTACCAGGTCGCTGAACCGGGCCAGAGGTCTCCACCGCCGCTCCGAGGGGACCTCAGGTCTGCGGTGGGCGCTGCCCTGTTTCCGGTTCATGCAGCTGGGCGGCGGCCCGGTGGCGCAGACCATTCCTGAGGGCGTGCACCCGTTCGAGCGCTGCGGGTCCGCCCATCGCGAGCAGGACTCGCTTGACCGCTCGACGCATGACCTCGCGCACCTGCCGCGCCGGTTCAAGCAGGAGCTCCTGCAGGCGGGTCCACGCCGAAGGGTCGTCCAGGTCGTCGATCAGCCCCGGGAAGCGGTCGGAGTGGACCGCGGGCGAGGTCAAGCGCCCCCGCACGCGGTTGCTGACGTTGCGTCCGTGGATGACCTGGAGCCAGCCCGGTGGCCCGTCGACGTGGATCTCGGGCATCAGACGACCCAGTTCGTTGTGCCACGCCGACCAGCAGGTAACCGGGTCGTCCCACGACTCGGCCACGGAACAGAAGGCGTTCACCGTGTCGCGCCGCAGGTAGGTGCGTGCGTTGCCCAGGATGAGGCCGCGGTCCACGTAGACGGCGCTCGGGCCGGTGTCGAGCCCGGTGCCCACCGCAACGCGCACCCGCGCGCTGAAGTCAGCGGCGAGCCCGTCGTCGTTGTCGAGGTTCGTGGTCACCAGCATCCGCCCGTCGCCCCCGCTGACCCGCCGCAGGTCGGCGACCAGCGCTTGTCGGGGTACCTCGGCGCGGTAGATGGGTGTCATGGGACTCCGTCCAGCCCATTCCGACACACGCGCCTTCAGCCATGCCGGGCTCTCCGGGTCCAGGTAGACCAGCCACGCGAGCCTGTCGGTCATGGTCTGGTTCTGCACGGAGGGCAGGCAGAAGCGCTCGAACAGTTCGACCCGCTCGCGCAACCATCCCTCCGCCGCCCGGATGTAGCTCTCCGCCCCCACGGAGGGCAGGTTGAAGCGTGTGAGCAGGACGTGGTCGACGTCGTCCGGTGCACCTGCGTGCTGGGCAGGGAAGGTCATGCGGGGTTCTCCTTGACGGCGGGGCACAGCGGTGGCGCACATCAGCCGGGTCCAGGGTCCACCGTCAGGGCGACCAGGGCCTGGGCGCGGGCGCTCCACGAGTACTGCTGCACCCTGGTCCGGCGGGCAACGGGGTCGCCGGGGTCGCCGAGGGCCTTGCGGACCAGGGCCGGAAACTCGTCCCGGCCGTCCGCCACGACGAGGTCCTCGCGGTACGCCTCGACCTCCGGGTAGTGCGTGGTCACCACAGGAAGACCGAGCGCCAGGTACTCCTTGAGCTTGATGGGGTTGGCGTGGCGGATCCAGTCGTTCTCGAGCCACGGCATGATGGCCACGTCGAACCCACTGCCCAGCGCGGGGATCTCGTCGTAGGGGCGGTAGCCGAGCCAGGTGACGTTGGGGCGGGCGACCAGCTCCTGCATCGAGCACGTCGCGTCCCCGATCAGCACCATGTGCGCCTCGGGGAGCTCCTCCGCGGTGCGTAGCAGCAGGTCCATGTCGACGACGTAGTCGTCGAACCCGCCGAAGAACCCGACGCGCGGACGCGGCAGGCGCGCGACGTCGGGGTGTTCCTGGCGCCCGGGGGCGAAGTGCTCGAGGTCCACGCCGTGGTCGATGAAGAAGGCTCGCTCGCCGACGACAGGGGAGTCGGCTTCCATCAGTTCGTGGCTCACGTAGAGCACCCAGTCGCTGTGGCTGAGGAGCTCGTGCTCCAGGGCGGCGATCCGGGTGGTGTCGGCCTCGGGAAACGACGAGTGGAGATCGGCACGGTTGAAGAGCAGGGTGCCGTGCCGCATGCGGCTGACCACGGGCCAGGCGGTGGGGATGGTGACTCCGATCGTCGCGTCCTGGCCGATCCTGAGCACGCGAGCCACCGCTCGGACCTGGAGCCGGATGAACCAGGCGCTGAAGCGCGCTGCGATTCCCTCGCCGTAGAAGGGCAGGATGATCGGTGTCATCACGTGGTAACCGGGGAACTCGGGCAGGGGCCTGCGGACGAACTTCGCGGTGCTGCGGACCTTCCGAGTGATCCTGCGGGCCGCATGGGTGGTGTTGCCGCTGTGCGGCAGGCGGAGACCAAGGCTGTTCACGAGGAGCACGGTCTGGTCGCGGGAGACCTGCTTCATCAGCTGGAAGTCGGAGTGCGCCTGGTTGTGGTACCACCAGTCCTGCGCCGCGAACCAGATGAATCCCGCCCCCCGCTCGAGGTCGGGCGTCGGCATGCAGGGCGGTGCGACGCCGGTGTCCGGCCCCGGGTCCTGACGTTCCAGACTCGCCTGCACGCCGGCACGGTGGCCTGGGGAGAACGGCGCCCGGAGGAGTTGTCCGAGCAGCACGGCGAGCCTGAAGAGGGCGGCCTCGAGGGCGG
>JAZQNT010000287.1:0-3823 GCA_045627505.1 Nocardioides sp. | reverse complement strand
TTCTTCAACCCACCGACCAGGACACCCAAGCCGGTGGAATCGAGGAACTCGACGGCCGACAGGTCGATCACCAGGTCGTAGGCACCCCCGGCGACCAGCGCAGCGATGGTGTCGCGCAGCCGGGGCGCGGTGTAGACGTCGATCTCTCCGCCGACCGCGACGACGGTCCGACCGTCCACCTCGCGAGCCTCAAGCGTCAGGTCCACGTCTTCCTCCTGGTCTCGGGCCGAGGCCCCCTCCGGTGCCTCCCCGGGGGTTCCCCCGGGTCGGTGCGCGGAACGCTACCAAAGAGTGCAATGTCCGGACCGGTGGGCGACCCGTGCGTGTCCCACCCGTGCCTGTCCGGGCCGACCGGCGCACCCCGCCCACGGTGCACACGTGGAGTGACCAGCCACAATGGGCGGGTGAGCACCGACGTCGCCCCTGCCGCTGCAGGACGCCCGGGCGCTCGTTCCCCCCACCGCGCCCACCAGCCCGACGACCACGCCGGGCAGGTGGTGGCACGGCTGGGTGCCGGAACGGGTCGCGAGGAGCGCCTGCGGCACCTCGAGGTGCTCCCGGCCCGCGAGGAACGCACGGCAAACTGGCCGGTCTGGGCCAACCCGACCGTGGTGCACGCGTTCGAGCGGCGGGGGATCTCGCGCCCGTGGCTGCACCAGGCGGTCGCCGCGGACGCCGCCCAGGCCGGCCAGTCGGTGGTGCTGGCCACCGGCACGGCGTCCGGCAAGTCGCTGGCCTACCAGCTCCCCACCCTCTCCGCGGTGCTGGACGGTCGCGGCCCCCGCGGCGAACGTGGGGCCACGGTCCTCTACCTGGCCCCGACCAAGGCGCTGGCGCACGACCAGATGGCCAGCCTGGACGCGCTGGACACCGGCGCCCGGGTGACCACCCACGACGGGGACTCCTCGCGCGAGCTGCGCGACTGGGCCCGCGACCACGGCGAGTACGTGCTGACGAACCCCGACATGCTGCACCGCTCGCTGCTCCCCGGCCACCAGCGCTGGGCCAAGTTCTTCGCCAAGCTGCGCTACGTGGTGGTGGACGAGGGGCACCACTACCGCGGCGTCTTCGGTGCGCACGTGGCCCAGGTGCTGCGTCGGCTGCGCCGGGTGGCCGCCCTGTACGGCGCCGATCCCACGTTCTTCGTCTGCTCGGCGACGATGGCCGAGCCCGAGGTGGCCGCCGAGCGGCTGACCGGACTGCCGTGCGTGCCGGTCACCGCCGACCACTCCCCCCGCGGCCAGGTGCACATCGGTCTCTGGGAGCCTCCGCTCACCTCCCACGCCGGCGAGAACGGGGCGCCGGTGCGGCGCGCCGCGTCCACCGAGGCCGCCGACCTGCTGGCCGACCTGGTGGCCGAGGGGGTGCCAACGCTGGCCTTCGTCCGGTCGCGCCGGGGCGTGGAGCACGTGGCGGTGCGGGCCAAGGAGCTGCTCGCCGAGGTGGACCCGACGCTGCCCGACCGAGTGGCGGCCTACCGCGGCGGCTACCTGCCCGAGGAGCGCCGCGCGCTGGAGGAGGCGCTGCGCCGGGGCGCCCTGACCGGGCTGGCGGCGACCAACGCCCTGGAGCTCGGGATCGACATCTCCGGGCTGGACGCGGTGCTGATCGCCGGGTTCCCCGGCACCCGGGCCGCGATGTGGCAGCAGATCGGGCGGGCCGGGCGGCACGGCCAGGACGCACTCGCCGTGCTGGTGGCCCGCGACGACCCGATGGACACCTACCTGGTGGCGCACCCCGACGCGCTGCTGGGCGCCCCGGTGGAGGCCAACGTCTTCGACACCGGCAACCACTACGTGCTCGCCCCGCACCTGTGCTGCGCCGCGCACGAGGCCCCGCTGACCGAGGCCGACCTCCCGCTCTTCGGTCCGCAGGCGCGGACGGTCGTGGACGGACTCACCGCCGCAGGACTGCTGCGGCGGCGCCCGCGCGGCTGGTTCTGGACCGACCGGGCGCGCCCCGGCGACCACGTCGACATCCGTTCCACCGGCGGGGCGCAGGTGGCCCTGGTGGAGGCCGACTCCGGACGCGTGGTCGGCACCGTGGACGGCGGCTCCGCGCACAGCACCGCGCACCCCGGCGCGATCTACCTGCACCGGGGCGAGACGTGGCAGGTGGAGGAGCTCGACCTCGCCGAGCACGTCGCGGTGATGCGCCGGGTCGCGGTGGAGTTCTCCACCCAGGCCCGCGAGACCATCGACATCTCGATCGTCGCCGAGCGCGAGCACCGCTACTGGGGCGGGTGCCGACTGAGCGTCGGCGAGGTGGACGTGACCAGCCAGGTGGTCTCCTACCTGACCCGGCGCCAGCCGTCGGGGGAAGTGGTCGCCGAGACCCCGCTGGACCTGCCCGAGCGCACCCTGCGCACCACAGCCGTGTGGTGGCAGGTGCCCGACGAGCTGCTGGCCGACGCCGGCCTGGACGTCGCCGACCTGCCCGGCAGCGCGCACGCGGCCGAGCACTGCTCGATCGGGCTGCTCCCGCTCTTCGCCACCTGCGACCGCTGGGACATCGGCGGGGTCTCCACCGCCCGTCACCCCGACACCGGGGTGCTCACCGTCTTCGTGCACGACGGCCACCCCGGCGGTGCGGGCTTCGCGGAGCGCGGCTACGCCACCGCCGAGACCTGGCTGCGCGCGACCCGCGCGGCGATCGCCGCCTGCGAGTGCATGGACGGCTGCCCCTCCTGCGTGCAGTCGCCGAAGTGCGGCAACCAGAACAACCCCCTGGACAAGCAGGGCGCGCTCCGCCTCCTCGACGTCCTGCTCGCGGACGCTCCCCGCCCCTGACCGCCCCCGAGACCGTCCCTGAGACCGTCCCGGCCCGGGCCTCCACCCGCAGCGCCTCCCGGCTCAGCGCGGCCACCCAGCCCGGGACGTCCACCTCCACGCCCACCAGCACCTCGGCGAGCGGCGCCGGCGCGAGCACCCGACACGAGGCCACCACCGCACCGTTGGCGCTCGCCACCCGCTCCACCTCCACGCAGGCGTCATCGCCCCGGACCAGGGCGGCCGCTCCGGCCAGTGCGGCCAGGTCGGCGGCGGCCCCGGCCCGACGGTGGGTGTGCAGCAGTGCCGCCACGCCACCCACCGCAGCGGTGACCAGCACCAGGACGCCGACCATCGTGAGCGCGAGCAGCGAACCGGCGCCCTGCTCGCCACGGCCCCGGCCACTCGCGCAGCTCACGCAGCTCACGGCACTGCCTCCGGCTCCAACGCCGCGACCGCCGTGGACGACACGACCGTGCCGGCACGGGAGAACACCCCGCCGACCGGTCGGATCCGCGCCTCGACCTGCACGCTCACCCGTCCTTCGGTGACGCTTGGGAGGCTACGTTCTGACCCTCAAACTGCTCGTCCGTACAGCCTGCCAATGCTGTGATGGCTACTGCTGCTAAAAAAAGGTGTTGTTTCTTCATAATTATATAGGTTTTAAGTTTTTTATTAGTTTCTGAAATTTATTGGTTATCTTCTAATGTCCCTCGTGAGGCTTGGGCGCATCTTGAGGATGCGCTGGAGCCTCACTGAGAAAGATGTTTTTTTTGGTTCAAGAATGCTTAATTCTTGAGCACAGGACGCACAAGGCAAATGTTGTCCCGATTGAGCGAGTACCAATCGCTGTCCCAACCGCCGTAGCTGTAGTCCAGGTACATGCTCCACGCAAAGCTACCATCGGCCGTACCTGACCAGTAGTACGCGTTGCCGTATTCGTTATCGCCATCCTGGGAAGGGAAGAACACTGAGTTCTCTTTGTAGTCTTCCTCTTTACCGGTAAATTTGAAGCCATAGGTACCACTTACTGCCACATATTCACATTTAACCTT
>JAZQNT010000286.1:0-1922 GCA_045627505.1 Nocardioides sp. | reverse complement strand
GGATAGACACGCCCTGCTCCACCGTAGACCTGTGTTCCGTCCGCCATGCGGCGGGAGAACTCCCAGGTGAAGTCACCGGTCGGCATCAAGTAGACCTCGGCGAGATTGCCAGCCTCCCGCGCGACCTCCTCGACGTCGATCCAAGGCTCGGTGCGGCCCGCGGGGATGGTCACCACAACAACGGGTCGACGCCGGGCGTTGCCGTTGAGCAGGTCGGCGAGTGCTCCGGCGGAATGCTCGCCGTCAATGTGCTGGATGCTGGCCACGGGAAGAGCCTATGGAGGCGCCCCGACAGATCTGGCTTGCTTGATGGATCTGTGGTCGCTCATGGCCTGGGAGTAGCGGATAGGGGCTCATCACAATCCAGGGTGTAGGAGGCGGGGTCTGAAGCCTCCGGTCTCAAGCAAGCTCCTGGCGATGTAGTTGGTCAGGTTGCGGAACCCGAGTGCTGAGCCGCGCAGGTGCTCGAGTCTTCCGTTGAGCGCCTCGGTCGGTCCGTTGGAAGTGCCGGGGCGATCGAAGTAGGCGAGCACGTCGACCGCCCGCTTGGTGAGGGTCTTGCCCAGGGTGGCGACCTCGACGAGTGCCTTCGGGACGCCGACGCTGATCGACTCGATGAGTTTCTCCATCAACTGACGCGCCTGGGTGCGGTCGGGTTCGCGGTAGGCGGTGATCATGCGTTGGTAGATGCCCCAGGTCGCTTCGACCTCGACATGCGCATCGATGGCGAACAGCGCGGTGAGCCGGTTCCTCTGCTTGTCGGTCAGCAGGTCGGCGCCGGTGTGCAGAGTCCGGCGTGCCCGGTAGAGCAGGTCATGTCTGCGGCCGCGGTGGCCGTGCAGGTCCTGCTGGACACGACGCCGGCAGCGGTCCAGCGCGTCGCCTGCCAGGCGGACGACGTGGAAGGGATCCATCACCGTCACCGCGTCGGGCAACTCTTCGGTGGTGGCGCTCTTGAACCCGCTGAACCCGTCCATCGCGACCACCTCGACGCGGTCGCGCCACGCTTGGGGACGGGCTGCGAGCCAGGTCTTGAACACTGCCTTGGAGCGGCCCTCGACCATGTCCAGCAACCGTGCCGGACCGGTGCCGTCACGGATCGGGGTCAGGTCGATGACCACGGTCACGTACTTGTCGCCCCGCCTGGTGTGACGCCACACGTGCTCATCGACGCCGAGGACCCGGACGCCGTCGAAGCGCAGTGGATCGTCGATCAGCACCCGTCGGCCTTCGGCCAGGACGGCGTCGTTCGCGGTGTTCCACGCGACCCCGAGCCCTTCGGCGACCCGGGCCACGGTCAGGTGCTGCACCACGATCGCTTCGAGTGCCCACCGCAGCCCACGGCGTGACAACTTCGCCCGGGGTTCGGCAGCGGCGGTGGTGTCTTGGCGCCACACGTGCCCGCAGCCGATGCAGCGGTAGCGGCGGATCGTGACGACCAAGGTGGTGGGTCGCCAGCCGAGTGGTTCGTGAGCCAGTTGTCGGGTGACGGTGTCACGCACGGTGCCTTCGCAGCCGCAGCGTCGGCACCACTGATCGGGTTCGAGGACCATGCAGGCCAGCACCGCACGGTCGGGGTCGAGGCGTTGGCCGGTGGCGACGAGGCCGAGCTCGTCGAGTCGGGCGAACTTGGTCAGGTCAGGGCGAGCGAAGCCCGCCCGACCAGTAGCGTCAGGCATGTCGAGGTCTTCCAGATGGTGAGCGTAGGAACTTCCATCCTTGGGAGACCTCGACGCCTATCCCGGGACCGACGCGCCCACCCGGCCTACACCCTCAACTGTGATGAGCCGGAATCAACGCTGGAATCAGCGTCCTCTCACCCGTAGTGGCAGCCATCTCTCGCCACGCCACCCGGTAGTGATCCCGCGCCGCGATCTCCCCGTGCTCGCCCCAGTGGGTGTACGAGGTGTCGTAGGTGGCCC
>JAZQNT010000285.1:0-12936 GCA_045627505.1 Nocardioides sp. | reverse complement strand
CCGTCTGTGGAACGGCGGAACGGGAAGTGGCGTTATAAAATTGTATTCAAAATCAGCAGGAAAAGATTCCTCGGGTCAGATGTCGGTGGGCATCATCTGGGTGCCGTTCTTCATCCGCTCCTTGAAGCTGCCGGTGGGGAACTCGCGGTCCTTGAGCTTCTCCATGAAGCCGCGCAGGGTGCGGGTGCCGTAGGCCGGGGCCACGTGGTCGACGACCGACCAGTACTTCGCGGCCTCCAGGTAGTAGGCCACCGGGGCCAGCTTCTTGTAGTACTTGCCGGCGCGGGTCAGGTTGGCGATCTTCTTGTCCCACGAGGCCATGGTCACGACGTCGAAGTCGGCCGGCTTCTCGAGCACGTCGAACATCATCTGCCCGGCGTCCTTGAGGGTGACGGTGTTGTCGGGGGTCCAGGGGCCACCGACGGGGAGGATCCGACCGATCGCGTTCGGGTCGAGCACCTGGTTGACGATGAACTCGGCCAGGTCCTCGCGCGCGATCGGGTTCACCACGGAGTACTCGCCGTGGTCGAAGATGCGGTACTTCTCACCGTTCTTCACGTCGCCGAAGGTCATCGACATGTACGGGTAGTAGGCGGTGGGCCGGATGATCGTCCAGTCCAGGTCGCCGTGGTGGCGGCCCATCAGCTCGCCCTCGACCTGCAACTTGTAGACCTGCGGGATGAGCTCGGGGCGGTAGGCGCCGAAGTCGGAGATGTGGATGAACTGCTTGACCTGGCCCTCGACGGCGGCCTTGATGCCGTTGCCGATCGCCTGGTGGTCGACCTCGCGGCACTCCTCGGCGTCGTTGGGGCGACGGCCCGACAGCAGCGAGATGACGACCGGCGGGCTGGTCTGGGCGACGGCCGCCTGCACGTCCCCGATGCGGGTCGGGTCGCCGACGACGACGTCCGCGCCCTCGAACTCCGGCTCGCCCTTCGCGGACTCCGAGCGAGCCAGGACGACCGGCTTGTACCCGCGCTTGACCAGCTCGGGGACGACGGCGCGGCCGATGTAGCCGGTGCCGCCCAGGAGCATGACGACCTCACCGTTGCCGTTGCCGGTGGGCCCGGTGACGTAGGTGGTGGACTCGCTGGCGTGCAGGCGAGCCTTGAGCTCGGCGCTCTTCTTCTGATGAGCGGCGACGTCGAGGTTGGTGATCGTACTGAAGGCCATGACTATCAGAATATATGATTCTGGACGGAATGTGGCGTGGATCGCATTCGAGAACCACCTCGATCCAAGGCGTCGGCGTCGCCCTCCGGGCTGCTGCCCGCGCCAGACGTCGCCGCCGTGGGGTTCCGTGCTCCACCGGTAGGGTTCTCCCATGACCAAGTGGCAGTACCAGGTGGCGCCCATCCCGCTCCACAACGAAGCGCTCATGCTCAACAACTTCGGTGCCGACGGCTGGGAGCTCGTCGCCATCCACACCAACGCCCAGGGTGGCCTGATCGCCTTCCTGAAGCGCCCCCAGGACGCCTGATGACGGCTGTCCACCCTGAGGAGAAGCTGGCCGAGCTCGGCCTGTCGATCCCCGAGGTCGCCAAGCCGGTCGCCGCGTACGTGCCGGCGGTCCGCACCGGCAACCTGGTGATGACCTCGGGCCAGATCCCCGTCCGCGGGGGCGTCCCGATCGCCACCGGCAAGGTCGGCGCAGACGTCACCCCCGAGGTGGCGTACGAGGCCGCCCAGCAGTGCACCCTCAACGCGCTGGCCGCTGTGAAGGCCGAGATCGGTGACCTCGCGAACGTCAAGCGCGTGGTCAAGGTGGTGGCCTTCGTCGCCTCCACCCCCGACTTCACCGGTCAGCCGCAGGTCGCCAACGGTGCCTCCGAGCTGCTCGGCGCCGTCTTCGGCGAGCGGGGCGTGCACGCCCGCTCCGCCGTCGGCGTGCCCGTGCTGCCGCTCGACGTCCCGGTCGAGGTCGAGATCACCGTCGAGGTCTGAGGCCTCCGGCAGCACGGCCGTCCGCTCAGTCGGACAGGTCGGCCGCACAGGTCAGCAGGGGCGGGTCCGTGTCGCGGGCCCGCCCCTGCTGCTCCCCGAGTACCCTCGCCACCCCCGGCACGCACCAGCAGTGCGCGTGCGGCAGAGCCCCAGCAGAGAGGAGCACCCGTGAAGCGGATGCCCCTGCCCGAGCAGGTCAAGCAGCAGATTGCCGTGTTCGCCAGCGGGGAGGCGCAGCCCGCGGAGCCGCGCAACGCCGCGACCGTGGTGCTGATGCGCCCGGGCACGGACGGCGGCACGGAGGTCTACCTGATGCGGCGGCGCCGGACGATGGCCTTCGCCGGGGGCATGTGGGTCTTCCCCGGCGCCGGCCTGGACCCCCGCGACGCTGACCCGCGCGTCGGCTGGGCCGGACCGTCGCCCGCCGCGTGGGCCGCGCGGTTGGGCACGGACGAGGACGCCGCCCGGGCCCTGGTCTGCGCCGCGGTGCGCGAGACGTTCGAGGAGTCCGGGGTACTGCTCGCCGGCCCCGACGAACACTCGGTCGTCGCGGACACCACCGGTGCGGACTGGGAGGCGGACCGGCTGGCGCTGGAGAACCACGAGCTGGTCTTCGCCGAGTTCTTGCGGCGCCGCGGGCTGGTGCTGCGCACCGACCTGCTCGGCGTGCTCTCGGGCTGGCTCACCCCGGAGTTCGAGCCGCGTCGCTACCGCACCTGGTTCTTCCTGGCCGCGCTGCCCGCGGGCCAGGTGACCCGAGACGTCTCCAGCGAGTCCTCCGCGGTGGAGTGGCACGGCCCGCTGTTCGCGGTCGAGGAGGCGGAGGCAGGACGCGTGCTGATGCTCCCGCCCACCTACCTGACCTGCCTCGACGTCGCCCGCTACGCCAGCGCCGCCGAGGCGCTGGCCGCCACCGCGGACCGCACGGTCACCATGTTCACCCCCTCCCCGACCACCGACGAGGACGGCGAGGTGGTGCTCACCGAGCACCCCGAGTTCGGCCACCTGCTGCTGGAGCGGTGGACGTGAGCCCACGCCGTCCGACCGGTCAGGCCAGCCCGGCACCCTACGACCCCGCCGGTGCCGTCCCCTTCGGACGGTGGCGCGGCGGCGCGTTCGGGGAGCGGGCGCGCTGCGTCCTGGCGCCCAACCCGAACCTGATGACGCTCGACGGCACCAACACCTGGGTGCTGCGCGAACCCGGCGCCCGCCGCAGCGTCGTGGTCGACCCGGGGCCCTCGGTGCTGGCGCACCTGGACGCCGTGGCCGAGGCCGCCGGGGAGGTGGGCGCGGTGCTGCTCACCCACCACCACCTCGACCACTCCGAGGCGGCCAGGGAGTTCGCCGAGCGGATGGGGTGCGGGGTGCGGGCGCTCGACCCGGCGTACCGGCTGGGTTCGGAAGGGCTCAACGACGGCGACGTGGTGGAGGTGGACGGGCTGGAGGTCCACGTCGTGGCGACGCCGGGGCACACGGCCGACTCGCTCTCCTTCGTCCTGCCGGCCGAGGGCGCGGTGCTCACCGGCGACACCGTCCTGGGGCGGGGGACGGCCGTGGTCGCCCATCCCGACGGTGCGCTCGGCGCCTACCTCGACTCCCTCGACCGGCTGCACGCCCTCATTGAGGCGCAGCAGGCGGACGTGATCTGGCCCGGCCACGGCCCGGTGATCGCGGACGCCCGGGCGGCCCTGGACTTCTACGTCACCCACCGCCGCGAGCGGCTCGCCCAGGTGGAGTCTGCGCTGTTGGCGATGACGAACGCCCCGACCCTCTCGAGCGCCCTGCGCGAGCTCGACCTGACCCCGGACGCGACCGGGCCGGTGAGTCCGAGAACGGTGGTCGAGCGTGTCTACCTCGACGTCGACCCGGTCCTGTGGGGAGCCGCGGAACTGTCGGTGCGGGCCCAACTCGCCTACCTCGCTGAGCGCTGACCCCGCCGGTCGTGACCGCTGACGAACCTCTCTGAGCAGCGGTTTCTCATCAAGTTGTTGCACAAATGTGACCCGATTCTCCCCATTCCCCTAAGTGGTCAAGAAGGTGAGAGGATCGGTGCGTGAGTGAACGCATTTCCTGCTCCGTGCTGCAGAACAAGGTGGTCTCTGCGGAGGTGGCTGCCACCTTCGTGCACCCCGGCGACCGTGTCGGGATGAGTGGATTCACCGGCGCCGGATGCCCCAAGCTCCTGCCCACCGCCATTGCCGAACGCGCACGCGAACACCACGCGCGCGGCGAGGACTTCCGGATCGACCTGTGGACCGGCGCATCGACGTCCCCCGGTGTTGACGGCGTCCTGGCCGAGGCGCACGCGCTGAACCGGCGCCTGCCCTACATGTCGGACCCGACGCTGCGTCGCGAGATCAACGTGGGCGAGGTGGACTACCTCGACCCGCACCTGAGTCACTCCGCGCAGCACATGTGGTTCGGCTTCTACGGCAACCTCGACGTCGCCGTGGTGGAGGTCGCCGCGATCCTCCCCGACGGTCGCCTCGTCCCGTCCTCCTCGGTGGGCAACAACAAGACCTGGCTCGACCAGGCCGACCGGGTGATCCTCGAGGTCAACCACTGGCAGCCGCGTTCCTTCGAGGGTTTCCACGACGTCTACTACAAGACCGCCCTCCCGCCGCGCCGCCTCCCGATCCCGATCACCCAGCCCGACCAGCGCATCGGCGAGCCCTACCTGCACGTCGACCTCGACAAGGTGGTCGCCGTGGTCGAGACCAACGCGCCCGACCGCAACTCGCCCTTCGCCCCGGTCGACGAGACCTCCACCGCGATCGCCGGGCACGTGGTCGACTTCCTGAGCCAGGAGGTCGCGGCCGGCCGCATGCCGCCCGAGCTGCTCCCGCTGCAGTCCGGCGTGGGCAACGTGGCCAACGCCGTGCTCGGGGGCCTGGGGCGCAGCGAGTTCAGCAACCTCAGCGCCTTCACCGAGGTGCTGCAGGACAGCATGCTCGACCTGCTCGACGACGGCACCCTGTCGTTCGCCTCCGCCACGTCGTTCGGCCTCTCCGACGCGGGTGCGACGCGCTTCAACGCCAACATCGAGAAGTACCGGGGCAAGATCGTCCTGCGCAGCGAGGAGATCTCCAACCACCCCGAGCTGGTCCGTCGCCTCGGCCTGATCTGCATGAACGGCATGATCGAGGCCGACATCTACGGCAACGTGAACTCCACCCACGTCATGGGCTCTTCGGTGATGAACGGAATCGGCGGCTCGGGCGACTTCACCCGCAACGCCTTCCTCAACTTCTTCCTCTCGCCGTCGACGGCCAAGGGCGGCGCGATCTCCACGATCGTGCCGATGGCCACCCACGTCGACCACACCGAGCACGACGTGATGGTGATCGTCACCGAGCAGGGTCTGGCCGACCTGCGTGGTCTGTCGCCGCGTCGCCGCTCGCGCCTGGTGATCGAGAAGTGCGCGCACCCCGACTACAAGGACGCGTTGCTGGACTACGTCGAGCGTGCCGAGCGGGCCCGCCCGAACGCGCTGCACACCCCGCACCTGCTCAGTGAGGCGTTCAGCCTGCACCAGCGCTTCATCGAGACCGGCTCGATGAAGCCGGGCGGAGTGGCCTGAGGACGACCTGACCGGGCCCCGTGGGGCCGGTCAGATCCGGATCACGGGTCGGCGCACCATCGCGGTCGCGCCGCCCGTGATCTCGGGCAGCGTCCCCACCGCCTCGAACCCGTGGCGCTCGTAGAGCCGTGGGCTCTCGGGGGTGGTGGAGGAGAGGGAGGTTCGCATCCCTGCGGCGTCCACCATCGCCAGGCGGTGGGCCAGCAGGGTGCTTCCAACCCCGCGCCCCTGCGCGTCCGGGGCCACGGCGATGTCCATCAGGTGCCAGTGCGGCTCCGGCGGACGCAGCCGCTCGACCGCCTTGTCGAACCGGCGTCCGGCGAGCACCCCGGCCGGGCCGAGGGCCCGTGCGCCCACCAGCCTCCAGCGGGTCGTCTCACTGAGCGGGAGCTCCTGCTCACGGGGGCGTGGCGGCCCCTCCCACACGGCGACGCCCAGCACGTCCCGGGAGGCTGCGTCGACCGCGAGGTCCACCCGGTCGAAGCCGGTGGAGTGGATCTCGGAGAGGAACATCCGCTGCATCCGGTCCTCGCGCCGTGGTGCGTCGAACGGGACCATGGTGGCCACCGTCGGGTCCTGGGCGAACGCCTGCGCCATCACCTCGGCCGCCAGCACCGCCGTCGCCGTGCTGGCCGCCACCACCTCGATCGCGCCCTGTGGCGCTCTTCCCCCCGCTGCAGCACTCATTTCTCGATCGTGCCACTGGCGTGCGCCTCGTGTGACGGGTTCGGACGACTCCGTGGCGAGGTGTGAGGCGGTCGGTGGCCCGGGGACTGCGGTAGGGGGACAGCAGTAAGGGGCATGACGAAGGCCCCGATCCAGTGGACCGGGGCCTTCGTCGTCGTCCTGGGTGCTGACCGGGGTCAGCGGGCGCGCTTGCCCAGACGCTCGATGTCCATGATCACGACGGAGCGGGGCTCCAGGCGGATCCAACCGCGCGAGGCGAAGTCGGCGAGCGCCTTGTTGACCGTCTCGCGGGAGGCGCCGACCAGCTGGGCGAGCTCCTCCTGGGTGAGGTCGTGGTGCACGTGCACGCCGTCGTCGGCGGACCGGCCGAAGCGGTCGGCCAGGTCGAGCAGCGCCTTGGCCACGCGGCCGGGCACGTCGGAGAAGACCAGGTCGGCGACCACGTCGTTCGACTTGCGCAGGCGGGCGGCCAGCTGGTTCAGCAGACTCCGGGCCACGGTGGGGCGACCCTCGAGCCAGCGCAGCAGGTCCTCGTGCGAGAGCGAGGCGAACGTGGCGTCGGTGACGGCGGTGACCGTCGCCGAGCGGGGGCCCGGGTCGAAGAGCGAGAGCTCACCGAACATCTGGCCGGGGCCCATGACCGCCAGCAGGTTCTCACGGCCGTCGGTCGCGGAACGTCCGAGTTTCACCTTGCCGTCGAGGACGATGTACAGGCGGTCGCCCGAGTCTCCCTCGTGGAACAGGACGTCGCCCCGGCGCAGCCGGGTCTCGGCCATCGACGCGCTGAGCGCGGTCGCGGCCTCGTCGTCGAGTGCAGAGAACAGCGGTGCCTGTCGAAGCACGTCGTTGTCCACGAATCCTCCATGTAGTCGCTGCACGCGCTGTACGGCGCGGCTCTCTCATAGTAACCAGTGGTGCACCTCACACGCCTCATTCGCGATCCAATTGAAGCCGTTTTGTTGCACTTCGTCGCAGATTGGGGTTCCTCCGGGGCGCGCGTGCTCGTCGGGTCCTCGGAGTCGGGGCTGCCCCGTAGTCTGGGCGCGTGCCCGTTCTCGTACGTCAGAAGCCCGACGCGTCGCTGGTGCGCAGGGCCCGCAAGATGAACCGAGTGCTCGCCGAGACCTACCCCGAGGCGCACTGTGAACTGGACTTCGAGGACCCGTTCCAGCTGCTCGTCGTCACGGTGCTCAGTGCGCAGACCACCGACCGGCGGGTCAACGCCGCCCGGCCGGCCCTCTTCGCGGCCTACCCGGACCCGAAGGCGATGGCCGCTGCACCGCGGGAGCACCTGGAGCAGCTGGTGGGCCCGCTCGGATTCTTCCGGCAGAAGACCACCAGCCTGCTCAACCTCAGCGCCGCCATCGTGGACCGCTTCGACGGTCAGGTGCCGGGCACGTTGGAGGAGCTGGTGACGCTGCCGGGCGTGGGCCGCAAGACCGCCAACGTGGTGCTGGCCAACGCATTCGACGTCCCCGGCATCACCGTCGACACCCACTTCGGACGTCTGGTGCGCCGCTTCGGCTGGACCGAGGAGACCGACCCGGTGAAGGTCGAGCTCGCGGTCGGCGACCTGTTCGAGAAGAAGGACTGGACGATGCTGAGCCACCACGTGATCTGGCACGGCCGTCGCCGCTGCCACGCGAAGCGGCCGGCCTGCGGGGCCTGCCCGATCGCGCGGTGGTGCCCTTCCTACGGGGTGGACGGTCCGACCGACCCGATCGAGGCGGAGAAGCTCGTGCGCACCCAGGGGCCGGCGTGAACGCCCGTCCCCACCGAGGAGCGCTGCGCCGCGGGCTCGCCGCTGCCGCGGGCGCCCTCCTGCTGCTGCCGGTGGCGGCCTGCGGATCCGACGGCGGCTCCGTCGGGGGCGCAGACCGGCCGGGCACGGCGGCGTCCCTGCCCGCGCCCATGCCCGACCTGGAGCTGCCCGGCTTCGCCGGCGCCCCGGCGATGAACCTGCGCGACATCGACGGACCGACCCTGGTCAACGTCTGGGCCACCTGGTGCACGCCGTGCCGCACCGAGATGCCGGTGCTGGAGGAGTTCGAGCAGGTGCACGGAGACGCCGTCTCGGTGCTGGGCATCAACTACCAGGACCCGCAGCAGGCGGCGGCCGAGAAGTTCGCGGCGGAGGCCGGGGTCACCTACCCGTCGCTGCGCGACGTCGACGGCAAGATCAGCGCGCGAGCGCCGTTCCCGCTGCTGCGCGGACTCCCGTTCATGGCGCTGGTGGTGGACGGTCAGATGGTGGGGTCGAAGTTCTCCCGGGTGGACTCGCTGGAGGAGGCCGAGGAACTCGTCGATGAATTCCGGCCGGGCCTGCTCACCGGCGCCTCGTCGACGCCACAGAATGAGAGCTCGCAGAACCAGAGCCAGGCCCCCCAGGAGCAGGGCTCCGGGGCCACCGGTGTCGAGGAGGACGAGTGACGGGCCAGCCCGAGCTGACCGACCTGCCCGAGGGGCTGCCCGAGTGGCTGCGGCCGGTGGCCGAGGGGCTGCGACGCATCACCGTCGACGACCTCACCCGGTTCGCCGTCCCCGAGGACGCCGACCCGCGCCTGGGCGCGGTGCTGATGCTGTTCGCCGAGTCGGAGACCGGTGAGCCGGAGGTGCTGCTCACCGAACGCAGCCACACCATGCGCAGCCAGCCGGGCCAGGTGTCGTTCCCCGGCGGGCACGTCGACCCCGGCGAGAGTGCCGAGGAGGCCGCGCTGCGTGAGGCGTGGGAGGAGATCGGTCTGGTCGCGGACGAGATCGAGGTGCTCGGCGAGCTCCCGATGCTCTACCTGCCGCCTGCCAACTTCGGGGTGACCCCGGTGATCGGCTGGTGGCGCGACCGGGGCGCGGTGCACGTGGCCAGCCCCGCGGAGGTGCACGCGATCCACCACGAGTCGATCGCCGACCTGCTCGACCCGGAGAACCGGGTCAACGTGCGCCACCCCAGCGGCTTCGTCGGACCGGGCTTCCTGATCGGTCCCGAGCGCGACGTCCTGCTCTGGGGCTTCACCGCCGGGATCATCTCGCGTCTCTTCGACTTCATCGGCTGGACCAAGCCGTGGGACGGCAACCGCCTGCACGACCTCCCGCCGCACATGCTGCGGGGCAGCGAGCCGCGCAACAGCGACCTCGCGCCCAACACGAACTTCCGCGGCGACCCCACGTCCGACGGGCCCCCATCCGACGGGCCCCCGACCGACGGTGCCGCGCGGTGAACGCGCTCGACTGGATCCTGCTGCTGCTCGCCGCCACCTACGCGCTCTCGGGCTACTGGCAGGGCTTCATCACCGGCGCCTGCGCCACCGCCGGCCTGCTGCTGGGCGGCATGGCTGGGGTGTGGCTGGCCCCGATCGCGCTGGGTGACGTCGACCCGAGCGTCTGGGTCTCCCTGGGCGCCCTGCTGATCGTGATCACCGCCGCCTCGCTGGGACAGGCCTTCCTGCAGTGGACGGGGGCCAGGGTCCGTGCGCGCATCACCTGGCAGCCGGTGCGGGCCGTGGATGCCCTGGGGGGTGCCGCCCTGAGCGCCGCGGCGGTGCTGCTCGTGGCGTGGATCCTCGGGGTCGCGGTCTCCGGGTCGCGGATCAGCGGCCTGACGCCGATGGTGCGCTCGTCCTCGGTGCTCGCGACCGTCGACTCGATGCTCCCCTCCAGCGCCGACCGGGCGCTCCGGTCGTTCAACGACGTCGTCGGGACCAGCTTCTTCCCGCGCTACATGGAGCCGTTCGCGCCCGAGCGGATCGTCAGCGTCCCCGCCGGCGACCCGAAGGTGATCAGCGACCCCGACGTGGTCGCGGCCCGGGAGAGCGTGGTGAAGGTCTACGGCTACACCTCGTGCGGCAAGGGCGTGGAAGGCACCGGGTTCCTCTACGCCGGCAACCGGGTGATGACCAACGCGCACGTGGTCGCCGGGGTGGACGAGCCGGAGGTGCAGGTCGACGGGCGCAACGTGCCCGCGAAGGTGGTCCACTACGACCCCGACCTGGACGTGGCGGTGCTGGCCGCGAAGGTCGCCCGACCCGCGCTCTCGTTCAGCACGAAGGTGGTGCCCAAGCAGAAGATCGCGGTGCTGGGCTACCCCGAGGACGGTCCCTACGACGTGCAGACCGGCCGGGTCCGCTCCCAGCAGCCGTTGCGCTCGCCCGACATCCACGGCTCGGGCACCGTGATCCGCGACGTGCTGTCGCTGCGGGCGCTGGTGCGACCGGGCAACTCCGGGGGCCCGGTGCTCGACGTCGACGGCCGGGTGGTCGGGGTGGTCTTCGCCGCCTCCGTCAGCGATACGGAGACCGCCTACGCCCTCACCGCCGAGCAGGTGGACGAGGCTGCGCGGCTGGGATCGACCACCTCGCGGGCGGTGGACACCGGCGCCTGCATCGGCTGATCCCGGCGCCGACGACGACGCCGACAACGCGACGAGCCCGGCCCCGGATCATCCGGGGCCGGGCTCGGTCGTCGTGGTGCAGGTGGTCAGTGCCGGGAGTCAGTGCCGGGAGTCAGCGCTGGGGCCAGGCCTGGGACCAGCGCCGGTGTCAGCGCTTGAGCAGCTGCTGCGAGGCCTTGGCCTGGCGGATGGCGCGCTCGGGGCCCTTGGTCTTCTTCAGCTTCCGGACGCCGATCAGGGCCAGCAGGCCGGCGAGAAGCACGTAGAAGAGGGTCACGATGCCGAACGCCCAGTGCAGGGCCAGACCCTCGCCGCTCCAATAGATGAAGAACGCGGCGGTCATCGACAGCAGGATGATGACGATCAGCAGCAGGAACGCGGCGGCGCTGAGCAGGGCGATGCCCATGCCGCTGGTGCGGGCGGTGATCTTCAACTCCGACTTGACCAGCTGGATCTCCTTCGACACGAGGGTCGAGATGTCCTGCGTCGCGTCGGCGATGAGACGTCCGATGGTGGGATCGCTGTCCTTGACCGGTGCGGGAGCCATGCGACGCAGGTTACACAATGCGCGCCGCCAGGTCTCCTGCGCACCACCAGCGCGTAGGCTGACCCAAGGTGTGCCGGGAAGTCTGGTCGGCCCGGGACGCGAAGTCCCGGTGTATCCGAAGCCGATTTCGCAGGAGCACGAGTGAGTCACGAACGTCCCACCCCGCCCGGTCCGTCCTCCCGGGGACCTGAGGGATCACACCCTGGTGAGGAAGCCCGCGGGGCCAGCTACGAGCGTGGCGCCCTCGACGAGTTGTGGGCCACGGGCCCGATCTGGAGCGAGAGCAGTCGGACGATCGCCCAGCTCGCACGACCGGTGCGCGAGTTCCTGCGCATCTCCTCGGCCGGCTCGATCCTGCTGCTGATCGCGGCTGCCGCGGCCCTGGTCTGGGTCAACTCGCCCTGGGGCGACAGCTACGGCGAGTTCTGGTCGACCCCGGTCTCGCTCGGGTGGGGGGAGCACGTCCTCACCGAGACGCTGCACCACTGGGTCAACGACGGCCTGATGGTGATCTTCTTCTTCGTCGTCGGGCTGGAGATCAAGTACGAGCTGGTCCACGGCGACCTGCGTGACCCGCGGGCCGCGGCACTGCCGATGATCGCGGCGCTGGGCGGCATGGTGGTCCCGGCTGGGATCTTCTTCGCGCTGAACGCCGGCGGTGACGGCGCGCACGGGTGGGGCATCCCGATGGCCACCGACATCGCGTTCGCGGTCGGGGTGCTGGGGCTGTTGGGCCGGCGGATCCCCTCGCCGGCACGGCTGTTCCTGCTCACCCTGGCGGTGGTGGACGACATCGGTGCGATCCTGGTGATCGCGGTCTTCTACACCGCAGACCTGGAGATCTCCTGGCTGCTGCTGGCGATCACCGGGCTGGTGCTCGTCTTCGTGATGCAGCGGGTGAAGATCTGGAACCGTCTGCCCTACGTGGTGATGGGCGTGGCCATCTGGTTCGCGCTGCTGGAGTCGGGGGTGCACGCCACGCTGGCCGGTGTGGCGCTCGGCCTGATGACCCCGGCGACCCCGCTCCTCAACGTCGACGTGGCCCGGCGCTACGCGGGCCTGGCGGTGCGTGACCGTGAGCTCGACCCGGACGAGGTGGCCCGCCTGCGGTTCCTGCTGGAGGAGTCGGTGCCGCCCAACGAACTGCTGCAGTCGCGACTCAACCCGCTCTCGTCCTACGTGGTGCTGCCGCTGTTCGCCCTGGCCAACGCCGGGGTCCCGCTGAGCGCGGACTCGGTGCATGCTTTTCAAAATCAACATCGCTAAAGTAAGTGAAATCGCCCACAACAATGTTCGGGTTCTTGACAGTCGGCTTCACGTTCGTCATAAAATCGACACCCGATTTCGGGAAAATTTTTTCGGGGCTTGGTAAATTTTCGTTTAGCATAGCTCATAATATACATAAAAGCGTTTATATTTCCCAATATGCAACCTTATATTCACCAGTTTGCAGATTTCCTGCGTTCCCACATGGATTCCATTTCCATTGGTCTTGTAGCAACACTTTTGGTGATTTACGGCGAAACCATCAACAACTATTTTAAACGAATTACAAGGAGCATTCCCTTTATAGGTCGATTTGCCTTGTTCATAGTACTTTGCAGTGCAGGGTACGCCTTTTTAACTTCGCAGCTCGTCCGCTACTTAAAATTTTTCTTGCAAGGTCAAGCGGTTAAACAAAACACCATTGTGTACAACCAAGTAGAGGAAATTACGGATTCTCTATTGCAACGGTGCTTTCCAGATTGAACGCCAGTTAAATTCAAACGTGTTGGTAGTCGCTTGGAGCGCTCC
>JAZQNT010000284.1:0-3297 GCA_045627505.1 Nocardioides sp. | reverse complement strand
CGTGGTGTCGCGGGCGACGGGTCGGGCGAACTCAGGCAATCCCGAGGGCTGCCACCTCTTCGTCGGAGAGGCCGAGCAGCTCGCGGAACACGTAGTCGTTGTCTGCGCCCAGGTCGGGCCCGACGTTGCGCACCGGAAGGGACGTCAGGCCCAGCACCGGCACCACACCGGGGAAGGCGACCTGGCGGATCTCGCCGGCCACCTCCACCGGCAGGGTCTGCACCATGTCACGGGCGGTGAACTGCGGGTCGGTGATGATGTCGGCCGCGGTCTGGATCGGACCCGCCGGCACGTCGGCCGCCTCCAGCACCGCGAGCGCCTCGGCCCGGGTGCGCTGCGACGTCCAGGCCCCGATCGCCTCGTCCAGCTCGTCACGGCGGTCCCAGCGTCCGGCGTTGTTGGCCAGCTCCGGGTCGTCGGCCAGGTCGGGACGTCCGATCGCGCGCATGAACTTGGGGTAGAGGTTGTCGGCGTTGCCGGAGATCACCACGTCGCCGTCGGAGCACGGGTAGGCGTTGGACGGCGCGATGCCCTGCATGCGTCCACCGGTGCGCACCCGGGCGACGCCGTGGGCGGAGACGTCGGGCACCAGCGACTCCATCATCGAGAAGATCGCCTCGTGCAGCGCGACGTCCACCTGCTGGGTCAGCGGGGAGGGTGCCGGCACCCCGGCGGCGCGCGCAGTGCCCCGCTGGTGCAGTGCCATCACCACGCCGAACGCGGCGTACAGGCCGGCGATCGAGTCGCCGATCGAGACGCCCACCCGCGACGGCGGACGGTCCTCCTCGCCCACGAGCTCCCGCAGGCCGCCGTAGGCCTCGGCGACGGCGGCGAATCCCGGCCGGTCGGACATCGGGCCGGTCTGGCCGTAGGCCGAGACCCGGGCGACGACCAGCTCCGGGTTCAGGTCGGCGAGCGTGGCGGCGTCCAGACCCCACTTGTCCAGGGTGCCGGGCCGGAAGTTCTCCAGCAGGACGTCGCAGGTGGCGATCAGCTTCTTCGCGGCGGCGAGACCGGCTTCTGAGCGCAGGTCGAGCTCGACGGAACGCTTGTTGCGGTTGATGGTGCGGAAGAGCATCGAGGTGGTGCCCTCGAAGAGGCGCCAGTTGCGCAACTCGTCGCCCTTGCCCGGGCGCTCCACCTTGATCACCTCAGCCCCGAAGTCGGCCAGGAGGCGGGCGGCGGTCGGTGCGGCGATGAAGTTGCCGAGCTCGAGGACGCGGACGCCGTCCAGTGGCAGGCCGGAGGTTGCGGGGGGCATGGGGGAGTTGCTGGTCACGCGGGCACTCTAGTGAGCCGCAGCGGGTGGGCGTGCGCAGACTTGTCGATTCGAACTGCATCGAAAATCTTGACGGGGTACGTCATGTCGGGCACGTCACGTTTGCAAGGAGCGCGCAGGGGTACCTGTGACGACTTGCCCCCACGCCTGCCCCCAGCTGGAGTTCCCCATGTCACTGATCGCCCTCACGCCTTCCCGCACGCCCCGGTCTGCCGGGGGTGTGGCCCGCAGTGCCCGGGTGGTCCTGCTCGCCCTCGCGCTGGTCGTCACCTTGCTGGTGGCCCAGCCGGTGCAGTCGGCGGAGGCCGCCCCCGCGAGCAAGCAGGCACGGGCCTACGGTGCCGCCGCGGAGAAGGCCACCAACGTGCAGCGGGTGGCCGTCGGCAAGCGCAAGCTCAAGGCCGACGGATGCCTGGCCAAGTGGGCCGCCAAGCACGCCGCCAAGTTGGCCAGGAAGGGCGGCGGCATTCGCCACCAGGACATCAGGAAGGTCCTGCGTGACTGCCGGCTCACCATGGTCGGGGAGAACGTGGCGATGGGCTACCCCTCGGGCAAGTCGGTGGTCAAGCAGGGCTGGATGAAGTCGCCCGGCCACAAGCGCAACCTCCTGGAGAAGCGCTACACCAGGGGCGAGGTCGTGGCGCGCCGCAGTGCGTCGGGCACCTGGTACGCGGTGCAGCTGTTCGGTCGCGGCTGACCTCCTGTCAGCCTCCCGTCCGCTCCACAACCCCGTTCGGGCACGGCGCTTCGACACCCGTGCCCCCGGGCCGTAGGCTGAGGGATTGTGGCTGGAACCGACTTCGACGCAGAGATCAAGACGCTCACCGCGACCATGAACACGATCGGTCAGGTCCTCGACCTGGACGCGATGCGCATCGAGATCGCCGAACTGGAGGACCAGGTCGGTTCGCCCGACCTGTGGGACGACCAGGCCAACGCGCAGCGGATCACCGGACGCCTCTCGCAGCTCAACGGTGAGATGGAGCGCTTCACCAGCCTCCAGAGCCGGATCGAGGACCTCTCCATCCTGGTCGAGATGGCCGCCGAGGAGGGCGACGCCGAGTCGCTGGCCGACGCCCAGATCGAGCTCGACCGGATCAAGAAGTCCGTCGAGTCGCTGGAGATCCGCACCCTGCTGAACGGTGAGTACGACGTGCGCGAGGCGCTCGTCTCCATCCGCGCCGGCGCCGGTGGCGTCGATGCTGCGGACTTCGCCCAGACCCTGCAGCGCATGTACGTGCGGTGGGCTGAGCACCAGGGCTACCCGGTGGAGATCTTCGAGACCTCCTACGCCGAGGAGGCCGGGATCAAGTCGACCACCTTCGCGATCAAGGCGCCCTACGCCTACGGCACGCTGTCGGTGGAGGCTGGCACGCACCGCCTGGTCCGCATCAGCCCCTTCGACAACCAGGGCCGCCGCCAGACCTCGTTCGCCGCGGTCGAGGTCGTGCCGGTGCTCGAGCAGACCGACGACATCGACATCCCGGACGAGGAGATCCGCGTCGACGTCTACCGCTCCGGTGGCCCGGGCGGTCAGTCGGTCAACACCACCGACTCCGCCGTCCGCCTGACGCACATCCCCACCGGCACCGTCGTCTCCTGCCAGAACGAGAAGTCGCAGCTGCAGAACAAGGCGTCGGCGATGGTGGTCCTCAAGGCCAAGCTGCTCGCGCTGAAGAAGGCCGAGGAGAAGGCGCACCTCGACGAGATGCGCGGCGACGTCCAGGCCTCGTGGGGCGACCAGATGCGCAACTACGTGCTCAACCCGTACCAGATCGTCAAGGACCTGCGCACCGGCTACGAGTCCGGCAACCCGCAGGCCGTCTTCGACGGTGACCTCGAGGGCTTCCTCGAGGCCGGCATCCGCTGGCGCCGCGGCACCGACAAGGCCGAGGAGTCGCTCTACCTGCTGGCGCTGAGTTACTATGAGAACAAGGACTACATCAGTTCGGGCGGATACTTCAAGCAGTACTACCAGCGCTATCCGCGCGGCCAGTATGCCGAGTTGGCGCGCTTCT
>JAZQNT010000283.1:0-4589 GCA_045627505.1 Nocardioides sp. | reverse complement strand
ATGATCAGGGCCATCGCCTCCGAACGGGTGGCGGCGTCGCGCATCTGGCCGCGCACGGCCGAGGTGATGGTGCGGGCTCCGGGCTTGCGGACCCCGCGCATAAGTCGGAGGCCAAGCGGTCTTAGGAAGACAATAGAGAGGGACAACTCCTTGGCTCACAGAACGACATGGCTACGATCCGACTTATGATCAGGGCCATCGCCTCCGAACGGGTGGCGGCGTCGCGCATCTGGCCGCGCACGGCCGAGGTGATGGTGCGGGCTCCGGGCTTGCGGACCCCGCGCATGGTCATGCAGAGGTGCTCGGCCTCGATCACCACGACGACGCCACGCGCCTCGAGGATGTCGACCATCGCGTCGGCCACCTGGGTGGTGAGGCGCTCCTGCACCTGCGGACGGCGCGAGTAGACGTCGACCAGGCGGGCCATCTTGGACAGGCCGGTGATCTTGCCGCTCTCCGAGGGGATGTAGCCGACGTGGGCGACGCCGTGGAAGGGCACCAGGTGGTGCTCGCACATCGACCAGAGCTCGATGTCACGGACCAGCACCATCTCGTCGTGGCCCAGGTCGAACGTCGTGGTGAGCACGTCCTCGGGGCGCTGGCGCAGGCCGGTGGTCATCTCGGCGTAGGCGCGCGCGACGCGGGCCGGGGTCTCCGCCAGGCCCTCACGCTCGACGTCCTCGCCCATAGCGGCCAGCAGCTCTCGCACCGCCGCCTCGGCGCGGGCGTGGTCGAAGGCGGGGACGTCGGCGGGGTCGCGAACCAGGAGGCCGATCGGGTCGGTCATGGGGTCAGGACTCCTGCTCTGCGTGGGGGCCACCGTGGACGTCGCCGCCCGGGCCGGGAGGGGTGATCACGTCGGACGAACCGGGCTGCTCGCCCGGTGTCGGACGGTCATTGGCGGACGCCGCGTCCCGATCGCGGACGTGCTGCGGCACCTCGACCGGGGGGATGGTCGAGGGGACGCGCCGCACGGAACCGGTCCACGCCGGACGTCGGGGACGACGACGCAGGGGCTCGAAGATCTCCGCGACCTCGGCCTTGTCCAGCGTCTCCCTGTCGAGCAGCGCCAGCACCAGGGCGTCGAGGACGTCCCGGTTCTCCTCGAGGATCTCGAAGGCCTCGTGGTGGGCGTCGGTGAGCAGCGTGCGGACCTCGAGGTCGACCTGCGCGGCGACGGCCTCGGAGTAGTCCCGGGTGTGCCCCATGTCGCGGCCCAGGAACGGCTCACTGTTGGTGGAACCGAGCTTCACCGCACCGAGCGAGTCGGTCATGCCGTACTGGGTGACCATCGCGCGGGCCGTGCTCGTGGCCTTGTCGATGTCGTTGCCGGCGCCGGTGGTGGGGTCGTGGAAGACCAGCTCCTCGGCCGCACGGCCACCGAGCATGTAGGCGAGCTTGTCCAGCAGCTCGGAACGGGTCTGGGAGTACTTGTCCTCGTCGGGCAGCACCATCGTGTACCCGAGGGCGCGACCGCGCGGCAGGATCGTCACCTTGTGCACCGGGTCGGTGCCCGGCAGGGCGGCGGCGACCAGCGCGTGGCCACCCTCGTGGTAGGCGGTGACGAGCTTCTCGTGCTCGCTCATCAGGCGGGTACGACGCTGCGGACCGGCGATCACGCGGTCGATCGCCTCCTCCAGGGCCTCGTTGGTGATCATCTGCTGGTCAGTGCGGGCGGTGAGCAGCGCGGCCTCGTTCAGGACGTTGGCCAGGTCGGCACCGGTGAAGCCGGGGGTGCGACGCGCGACCGTCAGCAGGTCGACGTCGGGGCCGATCGGCTTGCCCTTGGCGTGCACCTGCAGGATCTTGAAACGGCCGTCGAGGTTGGGGGCGTCCACCTGGATCTGGCGGTCGAAGCGGCCCGGGCGCAGCAGCGCCGGGTCGAGCACGTCGGGACGGATGGTGGCCGCGATCAGGATGACTCCGCCGCGCACGTCGAAGCCGTCCATCTCGACCAGGAGCTGGTTGAGGGTCTGCTCACGCTCGTCGTGGCCGCCGCCCATGCCGGCGCCACGGTGACGACCCACGGCGTCGATCTCGTCGATGAAGACGATCGCGGGGGCGTTCTCCTTGGCCTGCTCGAACAGGTCGCGGACGCGGGAGGCACCGACACCGACGAACATCTCGACGAAGTCGGAACCGGAGATGGAGTAGAACGGCACGCCGGCCTCACCGGCGACGGCGCGGGCCAGCAGCGTCTTTCCGGTTCCGGGCGGGCCGTAGAGCAGGACACCCTTGGGGATCTTGGCGCCGACGGCCTGGAACTTGGCGGGCTCGGAGAGGAACTCCTTGATCTCGCTGAGCTCCTCGAGCGCCTCCTCGGCACCGGCCACGTCGGCGAACGTGGTCTTGGGCATGTCCTTGGTGATGAGCTTGGCGCGCGACTTGGCGAACTGCATGACGCCGCGTCCACCGCCGCCCTGCGCCTGGTTCATCAGGAAGATGAACAGCAGCACGATCAGGGCGAAGGGCAGCAGCGTGATCAGCAGGGAGCCGAGCAGGCTCGACTGCGGGACCTCGGTGTTGTACTCCTCGATCGTGCCCTTGGCGTACTGCTCCTGGACGGCGCGCTCGATGTCGTCCTGGGTGGAGGTGAGCCAGTAGGAGCGCACCTTGAGGGAGTCCTTGCGGGCTCCCTTGTCGAGCTCGGCGCGGATCTCCTGATCGCCGTCGACGAAGGTGATCTCCTTGACCTTGCCGTCGGCGATGTACGTGTTCATCTCCGAGGTCGTGACCTCGTCGTACCCGTCGTCAGAGGCGAACAGCTGGATGGCCAGCAACACGCCGAGCGCCGCCACGACCATCCACAGCCACGGGCCCTTGAAAATACGCTTCACAGGCTTCTTTCCACTCCGGGTTCAACCACCATCGACGCACGTGACGCTACACCCGGGAGCCGACCGGCCCCCCTCGGTGCAGCCGCACCCGCTGCCGCTGGGGTCATTCTCGCAGGCGACGCGAAATCTCGGGGCGCCAGTGCGTGGGACGCCCGCCGCTGCGAGCCTTCCCGTCATGACAACTGCGCCCCGACCGCAGTGGCGGTCGGGGCGCAGGAACGGCCGGGGGGAACCGGTCAGCGGGGACCGGCGGCGGTGCTCAGGAGCAGCAGTGCTCGGGAGTGGACGTGCTCAGGAGTAGACGTGCGGGGCCAGGGTGGCGATGTCGCGCAGGTTGCGGTACTTCTCGTTGTAGTCGAGGCCGTAACCCACCACGAACTCGTTGGGGATGTCCCAGCCGACGTACTTCGGCTCGACCGGCATCGCCAGCGCCTCGGGCTTGCGCAGCAGGGTGGCGATCTCCACCGAGCGCGGGTTGCGGTTGCGCAACGAGTTGACCAGCCAGGACAGGGTCAGGCCGGTGTCGATGATCTCGTCGACGATCAGCACGTCACGGCCCGAGATGTCGCTGTCCAGGTCCTTCAGGATGCGCACCACGCCGGAGGACTTGGTGCCCGAGCCGTACGAGGAGATCGCCATCCAGTCCATCTCGATGTGGCGCGGCATCGCGCGGGACAGGTCAGCCATGACCATGACGGCGCCGCGAAGGACACCGACGACGATCAGGTCCCTGCCCTCGTAATCTGCGGTGATCTGCTTGGCCATCTCGGCCAGTCGCGCCTGGATCTGCTCCTCGGTGAAGAGGATGTTCACCAGGTCGTTCTCTACGTGGGAGGACTCCATGCGGGCGACGATACCGCCACGGTCTGCGGCGATCGCGAGCACTGGGGCTCAGGACTCCTGGGGCGTGGCCTCGAACACGATCACTCCGTCGCGACGCACCCCCCGACGGTGCCCGGGCAGGTCGATCCAGCGCTGTCCGCGCCAGGCGGTGACCAGCTCGTCCAGCGCCAGCACGTGCACGTGGAACAGCTCCTCGTCGATCGCTCCCGCCGAGACCGCAGCAGAGCGCAGCACCCGACGGCGCAGCGCCGCGGGCAGCGTCGCCAGCCCGGCCACCGCGAGCGCGTCCGGCTGACGGAGCCAGTTGGCGGCCAGCTCGTCGAGCGCCTCCATGTCCACCCGCAG
Source organism: Nocardioides sp. (assembly GCA_045627505.1). Classification (GTDB taxonomy): domain Bacteria; phylum Actinomycetota; class Actinomycetes; order Propionibacteriales; family Nocardioidaceae; genus Nocardioides. The sequence goes on along the minus strand of JAZQNT010000283.1, from coordinate 564 downwards.
CGAGTCGGCCGTCCGGGCCAGGGCCTCGGCGACACCCGGCCCGAGCTCGCGCTCGAGCACCGGCAGGACGTCCACCCGCACCCGCGAGCGCAGGAACCGGGGGTCGGCGTTGTGCGGGTCCTCCCAGTACTGCAGGCCCTCCGCCACGCAGGCGGCCTCGGTCTGTGCCCGGCGCACCCCCAGCAGCGGACGGCGGTAGCGGCCGAACCCGGGGCGCATGCCGGCGATCGAACGACCGCCGCTGCCGCGGGTCAGGCCCAGGAGCACCGTCTCGGCCTGGTCGTCCAGGGTGTGGGCCAGGAGCACCGCATCGGCGCCGGTGGCCCCGAGCGCCCCGAGGCGGGCGGTGCGGGCGGCACCCTCGGGGCCACCATCGGCACCCACCTCGACGCGCACCACCCGGGCCGGGAGGCCGATCCCGGCGAGCTGCTTGACGGCACACGAGGCGACCTCGGCGGACCCGGGCTGCAGCTGGTGGTCGACCACGACGGCCTCGCCGTCCAGCGCGGCGCGGTACGCCTTCGTCACGACGGCGACATATTCCGGGCGCTTCATGCGCCCCTC